>JALLOL010000052.1 GCA_027717875.1 Acidobacteria bacterium AH-259-L09
TATTCTTTGAGGAGGAGATTCGCTTCCGCCGCAATTTTCAGTATCCTCCTTTCACAGCTCTGGCCAATCTGATACTACACGGAGACAGGCAGAGCAAAATCCGGCACCTGGCGGATCAGGTGCTGAGTCTATTGCTTCATAACCGGGACAATCTCTCCGTAAAGAGACGCATGAGGATCCTAGGACCTGCCCCGGCAGCACTTGAGAAGCTGAAAGGCCAATACCGGCTTCAGATCCTGATCAAGACCACTAGTCGGAAGGAACTGCACCAGGTGCTCGAGTGCACCTTGAATGACCTGCGTGAAAAGAAGGTGAGTTTGAAGGGAATCTCCATTGATATTGACCCCATCAGCCTGCTCTAATGGAGATGTGGCGCCGGTTTACATCTATTTGGACGTCCTGGAGGGGATGGTCAAACATGCTCGTCGTGAGTACCCGTTCGAGTCTTGTGGACTCCTCTCCGGTACGGGACAGGCAATCGACGGCATACGCTCCACCAGCAATCAAAAAAGAAGCCGGAAGGAATTTTTTGTGCCTTTCGAGGAACTTTTTCTGTTCTTTAAGGAGTTGCGGCGAACCGGCAAGCAGCACCTGGGGATTTACCATTCTCATCCAACAACTGATGCCGTTCCTTCTGCTCGTGATGTTGCTGAGTTTCATTACCCGGATGTGAGCTACTGGATTGTCTCCTTGAAAGAGAAAAAGCCTGATATCCGCTGTTTTTTGTGGAAGCAGGCAGGTTTTCAAGAAGTACCCTTCACCACTAAAGTGTAAAATGGAAGCAGTGGACATCCCAACAAGCCGACGAGACGTCTTTGTCAATCTCCGAGGTTGGGTTCCAGCCGAGCTAGTGGGTTTTCTTGACCAGATTCTGGTTCTGCTGCCCGATGAACTTAAGTATCACCTCAAAGAAGTGATTGATTCTCTTCCCCTTGAAGGCGATCATATGCAAAAGGTCCTTGAGCTGGTCCGAAGTCAATGGAGGGACATTCAGTCTAAGGATTGGGTGCAAATCGTGGTTGTCGGTCCGGCGCGCACAGGGAAGTCCTCGCTCGTGAGGGCAATGTCTAGAAAGCAAGCCGATGCGTCTCAAGGAATCTTCGCGATCGTGGATGTTCAAGGCTTGGATGAATACCTTGGGTACGAGCCCGATCGATCGGTACCTGAAGAACTCCAGCATGCCGACCTGGTCTTACTCATCTTAGATGCTCAATATGGCGTGGCGGACTCGACTGTGCAGATGTACGAGAGACTTAAAAGTTTGGATAAGCCGATGCTGGTCGTCCTCAACAAAATGGATTTGGTTGAAAGCCCTGGGCTCTCGGTCAGAGAGGCTGGAAGACGATTAGCTACGAATGTATTGGGGGTCTCCGCCGTACAACCAGAGACCATCGATAAGTTATTGAGAGCCGTAGTGGCGACCAGTCCCAAGACACTTTATCCCCTTACCCAAAATTTTCCGGAGTTTCGTCGCAGCATTTGTAACGGAATCGTTACCCAGGCAGCATGTGCCACGGCAGTTGTCGGAGCTATTCCGATTCCGGTGAGTGACCTCTTGCCCATCACTGCTATTCAGACGGGGATGCTCTTGAAGATTGCACGAGCTTTTGGATATCGACTCAACCGGGAAAGAGCACGTGAGCTGCTTCCCATGTTAGCGGCCGGGGCTGCTGTTCGAGAAGGGAGTCATCGACTTCGATGCCGCTTTCCCGAGTATCGGAAACTCATCGCCGTATTGATTGCGGGCATCTGGACTTTCGTTTTAGGACAGGCTGCGATCCAGTACTTTGAGAAGTTTTCAAACTTTTTCAACCGCGATTACGCAATCGGCCGGGAGAATTGAATGGAAAGGCACTATCACCAGCACACAGGTGCCTCTAAGAAAGAATCGCTGGAGGAAAGCCGGGAAAATTTAGGGGCGCAGGAGGTGAGTCGCCGCAAGGGAACCCGTGCCCTGCGGGTTGCACTGGTCATCACCGTGACCTTTATGCTCGCGGAGTTCCTGGGGGGCCTCTGGACCAACAGTTTGGCGCTTTTAGCCGATGCCGGGCACATGTTGACCGATGCGGCGGCATTGGGGCTGAGCTTGTTCGCGGTTTGGTTCATTCGCCGGCCGGCGACCTCGGAGAAAACTTATGGGTATTTCCGAGTGGAGATCTTGGCTGCCCTGATCAACGGCGCGACTCTGCTGGTAATTGCCTTCTTCATCCTCTTGGAAGCTTATGAGCGTGTTCTCCAGCCGGAAGAGATCAAAAGCTTCGAAATGCTTGTAATCGCCGTCTTGGGACTGGGAGCCAACTTGTTTAGCGCCTGGATCTTGTACAGCAGTCAGGAGGAGAGTCTCAATATTCGAGGAGCTTTCCTGCACGTCATGGGCGACGTGCTGGGCTCGGTGGGAGCCATCAGTGCTAGTTTGGCTATCATCTTCTGGCAAGCCTATTGGGCCGATCCTGCAGTGAGCGCCCTGGTGAGTTTTCTCATCCTGTTCAGCGCCTGGAGACTGGTCAAAGATTCCGTCCTTGTGCTTTTGGAAGGCACACCGGCGCATGTCAATTTGGCAGCCATGAAGAGTGAACTTCGTAAAGTTCCTGGCGTGGAGTCAGTGCATGATCTTCATGTCTGGACGTTAACCTCGGGGGTTCACGCCATGACCTGTCATGCGGTGGTGGACGGAGAAGACAAACGGCACACAATCTTGGAACAACTCATAGCTGTCTGCCGAGAACAATTTAACATTCGCCACACGACCATTCAGATTGAGGAAGAAGATCCCTGTCCTAATGAAACCACTTTCTGTCACTGATCTACTGGAACACTAAGCCCGGACGTGATATCTCTGCGAGAACATCAAACATGAGGAACTTCGGAAAACCTCAGGCGCTCTGCTTTTTGTTCATGGCCGCTCTTGTCGTGGCTTGCATGCTTTGGCAGGGGCCGTTCCTTGCCGCACAGGATGAGCCGAAAACGGTGGAGTTCAATCGCCACATCCGTCCGATCCTTTCCGATAACTGTTTTACCTGCCATGGCCCGGACGAAAAGCAGCGCCAGGCAAATTTAAGGCTGGACACCAGAGAAGGAATATTTGCAGACCGTGGAGGCTACCACGTCATCGCCGCCGGGGAGCCGTCCAATAGCAGACTGTTTCAGAAGATCAGCGCCGCAGATAAAGCCGTGCGCATGCCCCCGCCCTGGTCCGAGCGGGAGTTGACGAAGCCGCAGGTTGAACTCATCCGGCAGTGGATCGAACAAGGGGCAAAATGGCAAAGGCACTGGTCGTTCATTCCCCCCAAAAGGCCGCCGCTGCCGAAGGTTAAGGACGAAGCCTGGCCGCGAAATCCGATCGACCATTTCATCCTCGCGCGTCTGGAGCGTGAGGGAGTCAAGCCGTCGCCCCAGGCGGACAAGGCGACGCTGATCCGACGGGTTACTTATGACCTGACCGGCCTGCCGCCGACGCCGGCCGAAGTCGAGGCCTTCCTCGCTGACAATTCCCCGGGTCCTTATGAGAAGGTTGTGGATCGGCTCTTGAAATCGCCTGGCTACGGCGAGCGGATGGCGATGAAGTGGCTCGACCTGGCTCGTTACGCCGACACCCACGGCTATCACATCGATAGTCATCGTGATATGTGGCATTGGCGAGACTGGGTCATCGACGCCTACAACCGGAACTTGCCGTTTGATCAGTTTACGATCGAACAGCTGGCCGGGGATCTGTTGCCCAATGCCACCCTGGAACAGAAGATTGCAACCGGATTCAACCGCAATCACATGATCAACTTCGAAGGCGGTGCCATCCCTGAAGAGTACCAGACTGAGTACGTTGTCAATCGCGTGAACACGACCTCTACTGTCTGGATGGGTCTGACCATGGGTTGCGCGCGATGCCACGATCACAAGTACGACCCCATCAAACAGCGGGAATTCTACCAATTCTACGCCTTCTTCAATAACATTCCCGAAAAGGGTCTCGATGGGCGGAAGGGGAACGCCGAACCGTACATCCAGGTTCCTTCTCCCCGGCAGCGCCAGCAGCTTGACCAGCTCACTCACAGGATTGCAGCAGCAAAGGAGGCGATGCCGGAATCTGAGCTGGAGACTTTGCAGGCCCAATGGGAGAAAACGGCCCTCGCCAACCTGCCCAGCGCTCCTCGGGCGGGGCTGCTGGCCCACTACGAATTGGATGGTCACATCGCGGACACCAGCGGTCACTATCGACATGGATGGGCTGCCAGAGGTGAAGTGAGCTACGAGGAAGGCAGGATTGGCGGCGCCGCCAAGTTTGACGGAGACAGCCATGTCGATCTTGGTCAGACGGGCGAGTTTGAGCGGAACGATCAATTTTCGTTGGGGGCTTGGATTAAGCCGACGGGCAAAAAAGAGATGGCCGTAATCGCAAAAATGGACAACTCGAGTGGCTTTCGAGGTTATGGCCTCTCCTTTGGCGACGCCGAAGTATTGCCTGATATTGAAATGGGCTCGCATCTATTCGTGCGCCTGATTCATCGCTGGCCCGACAATGCCATCGAGATTCGTACGAAGGAACTATTGCTGCTCAGATCCTGGCATCATGTGACGGTTACCTACGATGGGTCGAGCACGGCTTCGGGTCTCAACGTTTACGTTGATGGCGAGCTGCAGGAAGTCGAAGTGACACAAGACAGTCTGACGGGTTCTATCAAGACTCCCGAGCCATTGTACATCGGCAAGAAGAATACCGGAAAACCGTTTAAGGGCGTGATCGATGACCTGCGCATTGACCACCACCAGTTGACTCCCATCCAAGTCGAGCAGGTAGCTATTCACCATCCCATCCGAGCGATCCTCGCGCGTGGGCCTGACAGACGCGTGGATAAACAGAAGGACGAGCTGCGGGATTATTACCTGACCTATCATGCGCCCCCACGCTTCCGGGACCTTCACCGCCTTGTGAAGAGTCTGCGCAGGGAGAAGGACGAGTTGGACAGGAGCATCCCAACTGTAATGGTCATGCAAGAGATGGATGAGCCGCGGGACACGTTCATGCTGATCCGGGGTGATTACCGCAGCCATGGGGAGAAGGTGACGCCAGGTGTCCCTGCCTGCTTGCCTCCTCTGTTGAAAGATGCACCCGCCAATCGGCTGGGCCTGGCCAGGTGGCTGGTCGATCCATCCCATCCACTCACTGCTCGCGTCGCGGTCAATCGTTACTGGCAGAAGTACTTTGGTTCGGGCATTGTGAACATCCCTGAGGATTTTGGTTCGCAGGGTGAGTCGCCCAGCCACCCGGATTTGCTGGACTGGCTCGCGACCGAGTTCATTCGTACCGGTTGGAATACCAAGGCGATGCAGCGCTTGATTGTCAGCTCCGCCACCTATCGGCAGTCGTCTCGCATTAAGCCGGATCTCTGGGAAAAGGACCCGCAAAACCGTCTTCTGGCGCGGGCTTCACGGTTACGCTTGCCTGCCGAGATGATCCGCGACAGCGCCCTGGCCATCAGCGGGCTGCTTAACGGTGAGATCGGGGGGCCCAGTGTCTTTCCCTACCAGCCGGCAGGCCTGTGGACAGAAGTCTCCTACGGCGACAGGTACTCCGCCCAGGTTTACATGCCCAGTCAGGGAAAGGCATTGTATCGGCGCAGTATGTACACTTTTTGGAAGCGTACAGTTCCGCCTCCTTCGTTTAGCACCTTCGATGCGCCGGATCGCGAAACCTGCACCGTAAAGCGGACGCGTACCAATACCCCGCTGCAGGCGCTGGTGTTGATGAATGATCCTACCTATGTTGAGGCGGCCCGTGCTTTGGCCCAGCGGATGATGACCGAGGTGGGTGAGGACCACGCTGAACGGATCAGCTTTGCCTTCCGCCTGGCCACGGCTCGAAAACCGGCCCCCGCCGAACTTGAAGTTCTGCTGGGCATGTTCCAGCAGCAGTTAACCGATTATCGCCACGATAGGGATGCCGCCCTGAAACTGTTGGGCGTGGGTGGATTCGAATACGACGAGCAGTTGGATGGGAGCGAGCTGGCCGCCTGGACCACTGTGGCCAGTACCATTCTCAATCTCGATGAAACAATTACGAGGGAGTAGTGCTATGCACGATGAACATAACTTATTGATGACGCGTCGTCAGCTCTTTGCCCGCAGCAGTTCCGGCATTGGCATCGCGGCTTTGGCGTCGCTGCTTCGGCCGAACCTGTTTGCCGGTCTCCACGAGGCCAGCTCAGTGACCGGCGGCTTGCCGGGCTTGCCACATTTCACTCCGAGGGCCAAGCGTGTTGTTTACCTGTTCCAATCCGGTGCTCCATCACAAATGGAACTGTTTGATTACAAGCCCAGCCTCAGAGAGTTCCACGGCACGGAATTGCCCGACTCCATCCGCCGCGGCCAGCGCATTACAGGCATGACGGCCACCCAAAAGTCATTACCGGTGGCCGCCCCGATTTTCGAATTCAACCGGCACGGCGAGTCAGGCACCTACGTCAGCGAGTTGCTGCCTCATACGGCAAGAATCATCGATGACATCGCTGTCGTCACAACCATGCACACCGAGGCAATCAACCACGACCCTGCGATCACCTTTATCCAGACCGGCAGCCAGCAGCCGGGCCGGCCCTGCATGGGCGCCTGGTTCAGCTATGGCCTAGGGAGCGAGAACCGAAATCTGCCCGCCTTTGTGGTGCTCCTCTCTCGGGGCAGTTCGGAAAACAACATGCAGCCCCTGTTCTCCCGGCTATGGGGCAGCGGCTTTCTGCCGTCCAACCACCAAGGTGTTAACTTTCGCCCAGGCGGCGACCCGGTCCTATACCTGTCGAATCCCCCCGGCATAGGCCGAAGTACCCGCCGCCGCATGCTGGATGGCATCGAAAAGCTCAACCGCATGCGGCTCGAGACCTTCGGCGACCCCGAGATCGACACCCGCATCGCTCAGTACGAGATGGCCTATCGCATGCAGGCCTCCGTGCCTGAGTTGATGGACCTGTCCGGAGAGCCCGAGTCTGTTTTTGAAATGTATGGTCCTGACTCGAAGAAACCGGGAACCTATGCCGCCAACTGCCTGCTGGCTCGACGTCTGCTGGAAAAAGATGTGCGCTTCGTCCAGCTTTACCACCGCGGCTGGGACCAGCATGGCGATTTACCCAGGGATATCGCGCATCAGTGCAAAGATGTCGACCAGGCTTCTGCAGCACTGGTCCAGGACCTGAAACAGCGGGGCCTGCTCGATGACACACTGGTTATCTGGGGCGGCGAGTTTGGTCGAACTGTGTACTGCCAGGGCACTCTGAAGGAAGACAACTACGGTCGCGACCATCACCCCCGCTGTTTTAGTATCTGGCTTGCCGGTGGCGGCATCAAGAGCGGTATCACCTTTGGCAAGACCGACGATTATTGCTACAACATCCTTGAAGATCCCGTTCACGTGCACGACATACAGGCCACCATCCTGCACTGTCTGGGCGTCGACCACAAGAAGCTGACCTATAAGTTTCAGGGACGCCACCACCGGCTCACTGACGTTCACGGAAACGTCATCGACAAGCTTCTGGCCTGAGCCAGGCCCGCATTTCTCACACCGACTCTACTGCATCGGCGGCATCATCCGACCGTGACGCAGACTCAGGTTTCGGAGGGCGGCGATGGTTGCGGGGCCCTCGCCTGAGGTGGGGTCACGGGAGGAGTCCTTTTCCGAAACAGCGCCACGCCTAGAATCCCGCCAATGGTCGCGAAGACGGCGGCCATCACGAGAAAGCTGACCAGCTCGAAGAAGATCATAGCAATGCTGAACCCCCCGCCTGTAAATAGCTCAAGCAGTATCTCTCGAAGGCCCTCTGGAATATTGGGATCATTCAGAGCCTCTTTGATCTGCTCAAACTCGTCCAAGTCCATGCCCAATTGGCTTTTAATGAACCCAAGAGGAATGCTCACCATGCCGTACACGGCTGAACCAAGGGCTCCGGAGAAGAGCCCCACCAGGGCACCGTCTCCAAAGTTTACGGGTTGTAAGTGAGAGGGGTAGTCTCTCATGTAGAAATAAGAAGCCAGGACACCTCCGCCAATGATCAGCATACAGCAGGCACAGTTAAGATATTCCAACATCGGCAGTGCGGATGTCACTCCTAAGAAAGCTCCCCCAATCAGCGCTGGCTCAAGCATGCTGGGTTTCTCTTGGTTCATTCTTCTCTCCTTAGAATAAACAGCGGATAAATGTCTCCTCGGGTGAGTTGATTCACGGCTTCCTCCACAAAAAGAGCAACCGGGAAAGCGGCGATGAGGCCCGTCGTAAAGCGACTCCAGGGGGTATTTTCACTCAGCAAATCCAGCGCCAGAGGAAGGAAAAACAGCAGCACCAACCTTGGAGTCCGCATTAGATGCCTTCTGAAACCCTGCAGGTGGGGCAAAAGGATAAGACCGATCCAGAAACCCCCGTACAAACCAAAGCAGCGGTGACAAACCGCCAGTGGATTGCCGTTCCAGAAGAAGCTGCGTTCCGGCAGCTGGTGGCAGATCTGGTGAAAAAAGGAGTAGAGAAAAGGGGCTGCAGCCCACTGGTTCTCAGCTGCGTAAGGAGCCAAAAAGACAAGGGACAACCACCAAGAGACTCCAAGCAGGAGCAACCAATAACCTGTGCCTCGAAGCCGACTCATGGTTTTCCGGATCTTAACGAATCATACTGACAACTGACAGCTGACAGCTGACAGTTCCACGTTCCAAGTTTTGGGTTCCAGGTTTCAAAGCTGTTGACTTCTGACTCCCGCCTCAACATTTTGTCAGTTGTCAGCTGTCAGTTGTCAGTTGTGTTGTCAGTTGTCAGAGTTGTTAGAGTTGTCAGCGGCCAGGCGGTCTGTGGTAAACTACGCCATGCGCTTCGTTGGAGTCATCCCAGCTCGCTTCGACTCCTCCAGGCTTCCTGGAAAACCCCTCATCGAAATCGCCGGCAAGCCGTTGGTCCAGTGGGTGTATGATCGGGCCTGCCTGGCCTCCCGCTTGGACGATGTTCTCGTTGCCACGGACGACCGGAGAGTAGTGCGGGTGGTGGAGGATTTTGGAGGGAAAGCCATGATGACACGTCGAGATCATCGCAGTGGGACGGATCGCGTGGCTGAGGTCGCGCAATGGGTTGAGGCCGACGTGTTTGTCAACATTCAAGGGGATGAACCGTTGATTTCACCTCGCACGATCGAAGAGATTTGTTCGCCCTTTGAGAGAAACTCTGCGCTTCAGGTGACGACTGCCCGTGTTGAAATCACCGATTCAGCCCAGATCGACAACCCCCATGTCGTCAAAGTGGTGGTGGATGAACACGACCGCGCTCTTTACTTTTCTCGAGCTGCCATCCCCTATCCGCGGCGTTCACCCGGCTCGTTTTATAAGCATTTGGGAATTTATGGCTATCAGCGGGAATTTTTACAGCTCTTGTCACAGTTGAGCCCCTCTAGATTGGAAAAAATTGAAGGCCTGGAGCAGCTCAGATTCTTGGAGAGTGGGATCCCAGTTCAGGTCGTCGAGGTTCATGAAGACAGTCTTGGAGTGGACACATATGAAGACATCGATCGTGTCACACCCTTATTGGAGAATGAATTGAGGGAATCCGAAAGGGGGTAATTGGAGAAGATGCCGACCAAATTTATTTTTGTCACGGGTGGGGTTTTAAGTTCACTTGGAAAAGGCCTGGCGTCGGCTTCTATAGGATGTCTTCTTGAGTCCCGTGGCTTCAAAGTAACTCTATTGAAGCTGGATCCTTATATTAACGTGGATCCGGGAACCATGAGTCCTTTTCAACACGGTGAAGTTTTTGTCACCGATGATGGTGCCGAGACCGACCTCGATCTTGGACATTACGAGCGTTTTACGAATGCGCGTTTGACGCGGGCCAACAATTCCACCACTGGAAAAATTTATCAGACCGTCATTGAGAAAGAACGACGGGGTGACTATCTGGGAAAGACTGTTCAAGTCATTCCCCACATCACAAACGAAATCAAGGCTACCATCAAGAGGTTGAGCGATGATTTGGATGTTGTGATTGTTGAAATTGGAGGTACGGTTGGAGATATTGAAAGTCTCCCCTTCCTTGAAGGGATCCGTCAAATGCGAAATGAGGTTGGCAAAGAAAATTCCATCTTCATTCACCTTACTTTGGTGCCCTATATTGAGACATCTGGAGAACTAAAAACCAAGCCCACTCAGCATTCTGTCAGGGAGCTGCGTGAGATCGGTATCCAAGCAGACATCTTGCTTTGTCGAACCGATCGCCTATTGACGCGAGAAATCAAGAACAAGATCGCGCTGTTTTGTAACGTGCCTCCCGAAGCGGTCATCACGGCAAAGGACGTTGAGAGTATCTATGAAGTCCCGCTGGTCTTACACGATGGAGCACTGGACTCCATTATCGTGGAGCTGCTGGAGTTGCCCCAGAGTGACTGCGATCTGACTTCGTGGGAGAATTTGGTTGAAGTAATCAAAAATCCCGTTGGCGAGGTTACGGTGGGAATTTTAGGCAAGTATATTGAATATGAGGATTCCTATAAGAGCCTCAATGAAGCTTTGCTACACGGTGGACTTCCTCACGGCGTGGCTGTGAACTTGAGGTGGATTGAATCGGAAGGCCTGGCTGGTGAAGATTGGGAAAGCAAACTCCAGGATGTGGATTGTATCTTGGTACCGGGTGGGTTTGGTCCCCGGGGTATCGAAGGGATGCTTAAGGGCATCAGTTATGCCCGCGTCAACAAGGTTCCCTATTTTGGAATCTGTCTGGGGATGCAGTGTGCAGTTATCGAGTTTGCCCGCCACGTCTGTTCTTTGGATGCCCATAGTTCCGAGTTTGATCCCTCGAGTTCACACCGGGTCATTTATAAACTGCGTGAACTGCTGGGAATTGAAGAAATGGGAGGAACGATGCGTCTGGGCGCTTATCCATGTGTTCTCGAGGAGGATTCTCTGGCTTACCAGATTTATGGACAAAGGGAAATTTCGGAGCGTCATCGCCACCGCTATGAGTTTAACCGCGAGTATGAAGAAATTCTCACCAGCTACGGTTTGAAGTTTTCCGGAAACTCCCCGGACAAGAACTTCGCTGAGATCGTGGAACTTGCCGATCACCCCTGGTTTTTTGGGTGTCAGTTTCATCCTGAGTTTAAATCCAAGCCGCTCAAGCCTCATCCGATCTTTGTCAGCTTTATTAAGGCCGCCACCGAGTATAAATCACGCCGAACAGGCAAAGAGATTGCCGTCCGAGTGCAGACATCCAGCCTGCAATTGACCGACAACTGACGGCGAACCCTTTGCAGCTGACCACTGACCACTGACAATGTAGAATGAGTAGGTGGAACCGGCCAATGACAGCACCACAGCACCGCAGCACCACAGCATCCATGACACCACCACGAGAGGGTACAAACAGACAAAAACTTGTTCGAAATTCATCATTTCTCATTCGTCATTAAACCGCGATGGCATTGCAGAGCGTTATTTCCCTGCGTGGCTGGCAACTGGGCGGGAATAACCCTTTTTTCCTGATCGCCGGCCCGTGTGTAATTGAGAGCGAGCAGCACTGCCTGGAGATGGCGGGTCGGTTAAAAGAGATCACCTGCGGTCTGGAAATTCCTCTCATTTTTAAGGCATCCTACGACAAAGCCAATCGCACCTCGATTCACTCTTATCGAGGCCCGGGATTGGAGCGGGGGTTGAAAATCCTCCAGCGCGTGCGTCAGGAGCTCGATGTTGCCGTTTTGTCGGATGTCCACGAGGTGGAGCAGGTGGAAGCGGCAGCGCAGGTTCTCGATGTAGTGCAGGTCCCGGCCTTTCTCTCGCGTCAAACCGATTTGATCCTGGCTGCGGCATCCACCGGTAAGATCGTCAACATCAAGAAAGGTCAGTTTTTGGCGCCTTGGGATATCCAGCATGCTTTGGAGAAAGTCCAATCAGCGGGGGCTTCGCAAATAGTCGTTACCGAGCGAGGAGCTTGCTTTGGCTACAACAACCTGGTGGTGGATTTTAGATCTCTCCCCATCATGCGAGCTTTCGGTGTTCCGGTAGTCTTTGATGCGACTCACAGTGTGCAGCTGCCCGGCGGGGCCGGTGGCGGCAGTGGCGGTCAGGCCGAGTTTATCCCTCATCTTGCGAGGGCCGCAGTGGGAGTGGGGACCGATGGCATTTTTATCGAAGTCCATGATCGCCCCGAAAAAGCCTTGAGTGACGGAGCCAACGCCCTGCAAATCGACAGAGTCGAGAGTATTTTGAGCAACTTGCAAAAAATTGACCGCCTGGTCAAAGGGTACTCATAGGCTGTGCTACGGTGCCAGCTCAGTCACCGGTGCCACCGTAAATTCGAATCTGGTTTCACCATTATCGGACTCGTCGTCGAACTTCAAGGCCACTGCGGTAAGGTCTGTAACAAACGTTCCCGCCGTTGCATCATCAGTACTTTCTACAATAACCGTGCCAACAACCATGTCCTCCGGGACAGTGATGGCCTCCGAGAAAAAGAAGGAACGATGCTCTCCGGGTCCGAGTGTAAAAGAACATTCCTGCGTCGCGAAAACGTCACAGATCGTGCCACCGATTACCTCCGTCCCTACCTTCGTTCCAGAAGCATCGAATTCCGTTAGGGTAATTGTTGTCGTTAGTGCTGTGTCAAGATTGACAACCGCCAGCCCGGTCGCTGATTCGCTTTC
>JALLOL010000053.1 GCA_027717875.1 Acidobacteria bacterium AH-259-L09
ACGCTCATTAGTCCGTCCTTTTCCCTCCTACTTGCGCGGAAACGTTGGCGCTTGTACACCTTCGATAGCGACGTTGAGACAGGCAGGGAGTCCCGACGCCACAGCACGCTCAAGCGCCGGAGTAAGTTCGTGAGCGCGCTGGACAAACTCGCCGTGTCCGCCCAACGCTTCCACCACTTTGTCGTAACGGGACAGTAACAGTTCGCAGCCAACTGTACGCTCTGCGCCGTAGTTCTGGATCTGCAACTGATATTCGGCGTTCCATCGAGCGTCGTTCCCAACCATGGCGATGACGGGCAATTCATATCGTACAGCCGTGTCGAACTCCAGCGCATGATATCCGAATGTGCCATCGCCCAAGATGACAAACACCTGACGCTGGGGATACGCAAGTTTTGCGGCCAATGCCATTGGAAGCGCGCTGCCAATGGCACCGGATGGACCGTTGATCAGCCGGATCTGTGCCTGCAGTCCTGCCTGAGCCCATTGCCCAAACTCACCACCGTCGCTGATGAATATCCCCCCTTGGTCGAAGAATTTCTGAAGTGCCTCACAGACGCGGAGAGGATGAAGGGGGGACTGGTCCGAGTGACGCAACTGATCCCACTCCAAGGGGACAGTGTTCCGGGCCGTTTCCACTTCGGTCCGCCAAGAACTGCCGGGCCATCTCCACTCCTTTGCCGCCACGACCATGTCGCGCACCACCCGTGAAGGGTCGTCCGGGATCGCCAGCACAACCCGCTGGTGCTCGCGCAGTTGCTTCTCGTCGGCGTCAATTTGGATGAAGCGAGTGTCTTTCGAGAACGGTGACTCAGCGAAACGCAACGAGAAATCCAGCTTTTTCCCCACCAAAAGCACCACGTCTGTCACAGCGAGAGAGTTTGTTGCCCTGTGCAGCCACGGATCGTTCACCCCTCGCGGGCTTTCCATCGGAAGAGCGGGGATACCGGTTCTCTCGGACAGGCGTTCCACCTCTTCCCAGCGCAGGGCCCGCGCCATCGCCGGTCCAGCCAAGATCAGTGGCCGCTTCGCTTCACTCAACAGGTTAAGTGCTTTGGTAATCAATGAGTTGCGTCCAGAAGTTGAGAAGTGGGGAGTATTTCCGCCCTCTATTCGTGGGTGTTCACTTCTTTCAAGAGCGCTCGTGTTAGGGCTCTCCGACGAAGCGGATACGGTGGCTTCCAGGACGTCAGCGGGAAGGCTGAGATGGACGGGACCCGGACGGCCCACCTGAGAGAGGGAAAGTGCCGTGGTGATGTCTTTGCCGAGATTGTCGGGCTGGCTCACCATCCAGGCAGCTTTTGTCACCGGCAAGGCCGTAGCGACTTGCTCAATCTCTTGAAATGCACCTCTGCCGATCTCGGTGCGCGGGCAATGACCGCTCAAGAGCACCACCGGCGACTCCGCCATCAGAGCCACGTACAGGGCGGAGAGGCTGTTACAGTGACCTGGCCCAGCCGTCACCAATGCAACGCCGGGCGTTTCGGTCAAACGCCCCCAGCCATCCGCCATATGCACTGCAGCGGCCTCGTGCCGAGTGTGAACTAGTTGGATCTCACGGCCGATGGTGGCGTCGTAGACGGGAAGAATCTGGTTGCCGGAGAGCGTGAACAGGTGCTTGACTCCCGCAGCTACCAGCGATTGGACTAAAAGCTCGGCCGCCCTTTTTCGCATGGCTCACTCCTTGTTACTCGACTTCGTGTTGTTAAGGGGGCAAAAACTTAATCTTGTAATGGCTGATGGTCTCACCGACCACGCTCGCCCCCTTTCCCAATTTGTGCAAAGGGATTTTGCCTAAATGTTAACTCTTAACGGGTTAGAAGGCAATATCAACTATTTTATGTCCAGTTCCAGTTCAGTCCAGCGTCGCGGTCCTGGTGATTCTGAGCGAATGAACCCCTGGCAAAAAGAATCCCTCCAGGCCTCCGAAAGCTCGGAGAATGTTAGAATAGCTGCCCGACCCTCAAGGGCAAGATTCAGCAGCTAGAATCAGGTGCAAACAGTGACAAAGACGCAAGCAGGATTATTGACTGTTCTGGTGATCCAATTTCTGGTCGTCGAAGGCGGCATTTCCTCCCCCACCCCTTCATTGGACGCTGTAGGTCAAAGAGAGTCCACCCAGTTCACATTTGCCCGCGTTCAATTCAATTCGTACGGGCGGTGGGGCCGAACTCCGGGATGGGCCCACGACTATCCACGGGCTGAGCGCAACTTCTTGACGATCCTTTCCGATGTGACCGGCATACAGACCTCGCCGGAATCCTATGTCATTGTTCAGTTGGACGAGCCTGAAATCATGAAATACCCCATTCTGTACTTCAGCGAACCGGGATCCTGGAACATTACTTCCGAGGAGGCTGAAAACTTTCGGGAGTATGTGCGCAGAGGAGGCTTTGCCATTTTCGACGACTTCGACGGCCGCCGAGACTGGCTGAACTTTTACAGCTGTATCAAGCGAGTCTTTCCCGAACGGGACCTTGAGTTGCTCACGCTGGAGAATCCCATTTTCCACTGCTTTTACGACATCGAAACGCTGGACATGATACCACCGATGCGCTATCGCGAAGACCCCCTCTTTTATGGCATGTGGGATGAAGGGGGGAGAATCCAGATAGTTGTCAATTTCAACAACGACCTAGGCGACTTCTGGGAGTGGTCCGACGAATCAATATTTCCCATCGACCTCTCGAATGAAGCCTACAAGTTTGGTGTCAATTACATCATCTATGCGATGAGCCACTGACCAGAAGGGGACTCTTCGAGAGATTTGGTTCCGTTCCACACGGCGTCCGGGGGCGGAGAATTCGCAAGAATTCACTACACTCTTGAGCACTGGAGAGACCTCCCACTCGGCGTGTTCTGGATCACCAAAATTTTATTGAGAGCAAGTTAGAATTCTTCTCGAATACCAAATATAACAAAGGAAAAGCGCGGTGCAAAAGGCGAAAGACGGAAGTTTAAACGCTGGCGTGTTTCTATCCCGTGCTCCGTGCAGGGTATAATTGAAGAGACAATCTATAATGTGCCCTACGTCGGGGCGCTCATCACCAAGATGAAAGTTGCCCCAGCGGCATGACGCCGCTAGCTGGAGGTTTGTTGTGGATCTGAAAAATCTTGCCCAGATTGGCATTGCGCTCTCTGGGGAAAAAGACATCAGCAAACTCCTTGGAATGATTGTCGATGAGGCAAAGAATCTTACGGCTGCCGACGCCGGCACACTATACGTCCTTGATAAGGAGAAAAACCATCTTCGATTTGAAATCTTGAAGAACGACACCCTAAAGACCAGGAGCGGTGGAAGCAGCTCGATGAAAATAACTTTGCTACCTGTACCTCTGGAAATTGAACAGAAACCTAATCACTCAAATGTATGCAGCTATGTGGCCTTAACCGGGCAGATCGTCAATACCCCCGACATCTACCAAGCACAGGGTTTCGATTTTAGCGGGACAAAAGCCTATGATGCCGCGACAGGCTATCGTTCTAAATCCGCCCTAGTGATCCCGATGAAAGACCACGAAGGGGACATCATTGGTGTTTTACAGCTGCTCAATGCCAAAGATCCGAACGGTGGCGGAATCGTACCGTTCGCTTCAGACAGCGTAGATCTTGTCGATTCCTTGGGCTCGCAAGCGGCAGTGGCACTGACAAACAGAAGATTGATTCAAGATCTGGAAGAAGCTCACCTGGATACCCTGCACCGCTTAGCGCTGGCGGCTGAATACAACGACAAGGAGGCAGTGTTGCACATACAACGCATGAGTCGCTACTGCGCCATTCTGGCTCGGGGTCTTAACCTACCTCGAAGCGATGTGGAAATCATTCTTCACGCTAGCCCCGTGCATGATGTAGGCAAGATCGGCATTCCCGATGCGATTCTGCTCAAGCCGGGCAAGCTCGACCCTGAAGAATGGATTCTCATGAAGCAACACTCAAGCATAGGAGCACATATACTGAGTGGCTCTCAGTCAAGACTCGTACAGGCGGGTCAGATCATCGCCAAATCCCACCACGAGAAATGGGATGGTAGTGGGTACCCAGACGGACTGGCAAAAGAAAACATTCCGCTGTGGGGTCGGATCTGTGCCGTGGCCGACGTTTTTGACGCACTCACTAGTAAGCGTCCTTACAAGGAGGCATTTTCAAACGAGAAAGCTTTTAAGATTCTGAAGGAAGAGCGCGGCAAGCACTTCGACCCGCGTTTAATTGACGTTTTTTTTGAGCGACTAGATGAGGTGTTGGCAGTTCAGGTCTCACCTCTCAAATCGCTGTTTTAAGAGACTCTCCAGCCCGCATTTCTCACACCGGCTCGTCACGAAGCGGCAGAAGCGCCGGCCTGGATAGGGGCCAGCCGGGGAGAATCGATGGACGATTCTCCCTCACGTACCGAAGGCACAGTCACTTGCCCGTTGTTCGGTTCGTATCTATTCCACCGATCACTCTTGAGTGGGTGGTACTTCTATAGGCTGAAACTGATTAAGATCTTTCTCCGTCACGTTCAGTTCGCGGCAAAGCCGATCCAGTTCCGCTTTCATTTCCTTGACCACCCCGGTGTATTCCGGATCGTCGTAGACGCTGTTTAATTCGTTGGGATCCTCCTTCAGATTGAAGAGCTCCCATTCCTCAGTTTCGGTGAAGTAAACCAGTTTATACTGCTCGGTTCGCACACCGTAGTGGCGTGGCACACCGCTACCCTGGTAGTAGCGATAGAACATCGAGGTTCGCCAATCTGCCGGTCTTTTGCCCTCCAATAATGGTCTGAAACTGCGCCCCTGCATGTCGTTCGGGGTGGGAAGGCCGGCGAGGTCAAGCAGTGTCTCGGCGAAATCGATATTCAGAATCATTCGGTCGTTGACCGTACCCGGCTTGATGACGCCCGGATAGCGCATCACAAAAGGCATGCGAATTGATTCCTCGTAGATGAATCGTTTGTTATGCCAGCCGTGCTCGCCGAGGAAGAATCCCTGATCGGAGGTGTAGATGACAATCGTGTCCTCGGCAATTCCTTCCCTATCGAGATAGTCAAGGAGACGACCGATGCTGTCATCAACTGAAGCCACTGTGCGCAGATAATCCTTGAGGAACTTTTGATAAGTCTTTTTCTTGGCCACTTTCGGATCAAGGCCTTTCGTGTTGAGTCGACCCGTGGGCCAATCCGGTGACTGCATGGATTTCTCCAGCGTTGCGAGTTTGGATCGCACTACATCTCTGGTGGCCGTTGATCGGTTCTCGTACTCGTCCCAAAGCGTCGCCGGCTCGGGAATTTCCTTCCCGTCGAACATGCCGGCGTGTTTTTCGTGGTATTCCCACGGACTGTGAGGTGCTTTGTGGTGGCACAGCAGTAGGAAAGGCCTGCTCTTGTCGCGATTTTCCAGGAATCTTAGTGAGAGATCAGTGATAATGTCGGTGACGTATCCCTCGTATTGCTTCTTGTCGCCCATCTCAAACATGTCGGGATTGTAGTATTTGCCCTGGCCGGGGAGGATATTCCAATAGTCCAACCCCACGGGTGGATTCTTGGCATCGTTCCTCGACAAATGCCATTTTCCAATGATCGCCGTTTGATATCCTGCCTGGTGGAAGAGTCTGGGGAACGTTTGCAGGCTGGTGTCGAATCGCGGCATATTTCTTCGGAAGCCCGTGATATGCCCGTATTTGCCGGTGAGGATCGCTGCTCGGCTGGGCCCGCAAATGGAGTTGACAGCAAAGCAATTGTGCAGCTGCATACCTTGTGCGGCGAGGCGATCAATGTTCGGCGTCTTGTTGCGATAACTTCCGTACGCGCTTACCGCCTGAATCGCGTGGTCATCGGACATGATAAACAGAATATTCGGTCGCTTTGTTTTTGCAGGCTCCGGCGGCGTGAGCTGAGAACAGGTTGTGAAGGCGGCGATCACTGCCAGTGTGCTCAAGAATGTCCAGCGATTGCACTTTTTCATCGCGATTCCTCGTACGAGAGGAACAGAAATTGGGGACCAATTCCTGCTGACCCCTTAATTAATTAATCCACGCTGGGCTGCTCCAGGACCTTGTTGGCTGTGACAAATAAATCCAGCAAAGGACCCGGTACTTATTATAAAGGTCCTCCCCAATTACGCCAGAGAGCCGCACCAAATTCTTCGCCGTTGAAAGGCAATCTCAACCCATGACTTCAGATGAAATCCGGGACGGTCACCTGGATTGCCGGCCGGGCAGGGATCAGGAGATCTGAAGGTTGAAAAACTATTCAAAGAGGGCTATTCTGAAACCACAACTTTGGAGGAGATTTCAAATGATCGGAATAATACGAAGCTTTTTGATGGTGCTTTTCTATGTGGAACGAAGCAAAAAGATTCATCCCCCTGGGCGGGGCTCTGGCAAGTTTCGTGGCCGTTATAACGATGCATTTCAAAGAAGGGAGTAGTTATGTCATGTAAGAGTTTTTCAGTGTTTATCTTCCTCGCTTTGGCGCTATGCCTGGCGACCCCAACTGTGACGGCCCAAGACCCAACTGAGGTCGACCCAGACCACTACAAGGTGGAGTTCGAGAATGACCAGGTGCGGGTGTTGAGGATCTTTTACGGCCCTCAGCATAAATCCGTGATGCATGAGCATCCAGCGGCGGTGGCCATTTTTCTCACAGATGTCTACCTGAGAATCACGCTTCCGGATGGTACAACAGAGGGAACGACCCATAAAGCTAGAGATGTCGTTTCGAGATCGGCAACAAAACATCTACCTCAAAATTTGAGCAATAGGCCTTTTCAAGTAATTCTCGTGGAGTTGAAGGGTAAGAATCGCTGACGGCTAGCCGGGAGCGGTTGGGAAGCGAACGCTGAACTCGGCCCCGGGTCGGCGGTTGGCCACATCAACATGGGCTCTCATGGCATCCGCCAACATCTTCACCAGTGCCAGGCCGATTCCCGTGCCACGGGTGGTACGGGTCATCTCGTTGTCGATGCGATAGAATTTTTCAAAAATTCTCTTAAGTTTTCGACGTGGGATGCCCGGGCCAAAGTCTCTGACACGGATATAGCAGTCCGTGCCTACCTGGCTAACCGTCAAAACAATCTTTTTTGTTTCGGCTCCCTTTGAAAACTTGATGGCATTATCGATGAGATTGATCAGGATCTGGGTCAGAGCATCGTTGTCCGCCTGAATCGGTTTCGGTGCCCCTTCCGTGATGGTGGCGACCTCAAATCCGGCTCGCTTGACCTGATTGCTCAGGCGCTCCACGATACCCGTTACGAATTCAACCGGATTGCGTGCTGTAAGGTTCATTTGCCCCTCGTTTCGCTCCAACTCGGCGAGCGTCAGGACATTTTGGATCAGCCGACTGAGTCGCTCACTCTCGTCATGGATGTGTTCGTAGTAGCGCTCCTTCTTTTCTTCCTCCACCCATCCTTCCATGAGCATCTCACCATACATTCGGATTGCAGTGAGGGGGGTCTTCAGTTCGTGGCTGACCGCCGAAACGAAATCGCTCTTCTTTCGCGAGAGCTCCATCTGGGTTGTGGTCAGTCGATAAATCCCAAGTAGACCGCCGATGAACAGCAGTGAAAGAAAGACGGCAAGGAAGTTCACCACCTGATGACCAGGGCTTTTCGGGAGTCTATCGACGGTAATGGCCAGGTGAAAGTCGCTGAGGGGATGAGGCAAAGCGGAGCTGTAAAGAAGCAATGGCTTTCCATTTGTCGGGTCGCCGCCGGCCGGTTGCATGATCTCACCCTGGTAGAACACAAGGTAGGAAACCGTCCCCGGCAATGCTGAGTTCCGGAAAGTTGGATTCAAGTGGGCTTGCAGGAATTCCGTAAGGCGCGTCACAAAGCCCTGGATGTAGCGCCGGTCTTGCGACCAAACCTTCCGGTAAAAGACCAGCCATTCCTTATCAATGAGTTGGCTTCGAAAAGGATCAACTTCCGCCACGACTTCCGGTGCTGAATTGACATCGACATCCCGAGACCCAACCAGGTCGTCTCCCATTTCAAGAGCACGGTTCTCTTCTCTGCCAGGAGCCCGGTTTCGCACAACATCTGAGCGTGGAGGGGAAACCTTCTGGTCTATGGCCTTATCCAACTCCTCCGAGTAGGCGTCTTTGAGTTTAGAATCAAAGACCAGGGACTGCTTCGGTGAGGTTTTTTGGACTCGGCGTTCAAAATAGCTGACACCTTCGGTTCTTTCTTCTTCACCCCGCGGGATGAGTGCATACTCTTGTGAGCTTTCCTTGCCGTACCCCTTCTCAAGACTGACGTCGACATTCGATTCGAGGTTTTCCCTTAAATTAGAGAAGGCTTTCTTCCGAGAAGCAGTGGATTCCTCGAGTCGCGGGCCCTCCTGTCGGGCGCGAAAACCGCTCGAGGCGTAAAACGTCTGGCCCTTCAGTAGCGAGGCGAGCTTGTCCCGCAACTGTTCCCGCTCCTCTCTGTGCGGGACGACTATTCCATTGTCTGGCACCCTATCCGGCAATAGTGGGGTGTGAAAGCTTCCGTCCGGGTCAATCTGGTAGTATCCCAGGATGCCTGAGATTTCCGATTGCACCGGAAAGCCGGCAAGCGGTGACAGGTTTAACCCCTCCTGCTGCGGAACAGGCCGATCGGCGACATGAATATAGCGGTAGTGGGTGTAAGGCCTCTGCTCCTCATCTTGGAGGCTTTGCTGTAGCCGCTGGTGGACCGTGGCCATCACGCCCTCAGCGGTCTTGCGATAAAAGAAGAAAGACTCCTGTGCGAGATCGGTGTAAGTGTGCTTTAGCAGGATCGCAATGGGAACTGCCACCAAGATGAAGAAAAGCGCGAAATACAGGCGCAGCTTTTTCATTCTTCCACCTTCAATTGGTAGCCCTCGCCGCGAACCGTCACCAACAACTGTGGTTGACTCGGATCTCTCTCGATTTTGCGCCGCAGCTTGGCCATGTGGATGTCGACCGTTCGGGTTTCGACATAGTCGACATTCCTGTAGCCCCACACTTCCCGCAGCAGCTCCTGCCGAGAGACTGGACGGACTCCATGTGTGCTGAGGTACACCAGGATCTCGAGCTCGCGGCGGGTGAAGGGGATCTCTTTGCCCTCTCTTGTGCCAATCAAACGTTCCGGATGAATGACGAGATCTCCCAGACTGAGAGCATTCATGTCTCTATGGAGTTTGCCCGATCGCCGCAGAACAGCCTCCACCCGGGCCAAAAGCTGCCTTACCGAGAAAGGTTTCGGGATGTAATCGTCTGCTCCCAGTTTGAGACCCTTGATGATGTCTTCTTCCGAAGTCTTGGCTGTGAGCATGATGATCGGTAGACGCCGGTCCACCTCGCGGATTCTGTTGCAGATGCTAAAGCCATCAAGACCGGGAATCATGATATCCAGGAGAATCAGGTGATACTCACCACTTAGCGCCATCTCCAGACCCGACTTACCTTCTATAGCGGTCTCCACTTCGTACCCGTTATAGACGAAGACATCGGCTAACCCCTGTAGGATCGACTCCTCATCTTCGATGATCAACAGTCTTGGCCTTGCCGGCTTCATGTTTGCATTGTAATGCTTTTCTTATCGAGCGTGTGTAAACCGATCGTAAAAGTTTGTGCCTGCCTTTTTACCAAGAGCTGTCTACTAACTTGTGGTGGAGAAACGTTAAGTTGGGTATGAGACAGGTGGCGTTAAGCCACCAATAACCATTTAAAAGAGAAAGGAGAACAGCATGAACGTACTAACCAGATTCAAATCATTTGGGAAATCCCGCAAGGGTGGGGTGCTGACTTTGCTTCTCGGCATCCTGGCGACAGTCATTTGGGTTCAACTTCGAGGGGGATCCTTTACGGGACACGGTCAGTCGGGTGGCGTCGGCGGCCAACTGTCCGTCCACCCCGGGACTGGTGTTAAGCTGCAAGTGTCCCTGACGCAGCCGATGATCGTCCAAGGGAGCGACGGTACGGTCTACCTGGACCTGTCTGTTATTACCCCCAAGACCTCCCACCCGGACGTCCTGAGGGTGCCAACCGACACCATAGTTGTCCTGGATCGCAGCGGTTCCATGGGAGAAGACAATAAGTGGAGGTATGCCACACAAGCCGTCCACTCGCTGTTGGATCGCCTGATGCACAATGACCGTGTTGCCCTGATTACCTTTGACAGCGGCGCCCGTGTCCAATCGCAATTGATCTGGGCCAGCGAAAAGAACATCCAGCGCTTTAGAGACATTGTTAACAGTTTGAGTCCCGGGGCTTCGACCAATCTTGGCGAAGCACTCCTGCGCGCTGAAGACATCGCCGGGGCCTCACCCTGGTCAGAGCGGCGACGGCGCGTCATCCTTCTGTCCGATGGTCTCGCCAATACCGGTATCGTCAACCCGGCAGAA
The DNA here is from genome assembly GCA_027717875.1 of Acidobacteria bacterium AH-259-L09. The sequence continues at coordinate 10,327 of JALLOL010000053.1, forward strand.
CTTGGTGCCATCGCCAGACGGATTGCGGACCACGGCAGCATTCTCTCCACTATTGGCATGGGACTAGGATTCAACGAGACCCTCATGGCTTCCCTGGCTGACCACGGCATGGGCAGCTTTAGTTATCTGGAGCATCTCGAATCGCTGGGGGCGATCCTTGCCAAGGAGCTGGCCGATTCTCGCGACGTCTACGCTGATGGTTCGGAGATGCGAATCCATCTCCCCACCGGAGTGGAGCTTGTGGACGCCGCCGGTTATCCCTTTGTCCTGGAAGGCAGAACGGCCGTCATCCGGACGGGTCAGCTTTTCCAGGATAGTACAAAACGCTTCATGGCTACGCTCAGGGTCGCCACCCAAGTGCCCGCTGAGTACACCATTGGCAGCATCGACCTGAGCTACCGGGTCAACGGTCGTTCCTACCAGCAACAGCTCGAATCGCCGGGGTTGAAGATCGCCTGCGTGCCACCGGAGCGAAAACATGAGGCAGTAGCTTCCATCGACAAGGATCTCTATCGGGACGCCTGGATCAAGAACAACCTGGGCTCGATCATGAGAAAGGTCGGGGACTTTGTTCGCAGCGGAGAGAGGGAAAAAGCCAAGGAGCTGATGGAATCCTACAGGAATCGCCTCGAGGAAGCGGACCTGGCCGTCCCCGGTTTGAAGAAGCAGGCGGACCGGCAGCTGGAAGAGCTGGAGACACGAGTCGACGATGCCTTCCAGGGTCGCGACCAGAAGGTCAAACAGAACCGTGCTGCCAAGGCACTGCTGGGTGCCAGTCAGCAGCTTCAAAGAGAAGTCAACAAGAACACGAAGTGAGGAGAAATACCATGGCCATCGTAAACCGTATCAGACGTCTATTTCGTGCCGATGTGCACGCCATCCTCGACATTATCGAAGAGCCCGAAGCTATCCTCAAGCAGGCTATACGAGAGATGCAGGAGGCTCTCGACTGCAAGAGAGCCCGGCTCGCCAGAAACCAGAAAAACCTCAGCTCGCTGAAGGCGACCGAGGCCCATTTGAAGGAGCAGCTGGCAAAGATTCAGAAAGATCTGGAGGTTTGCTTGAAAGAGGGTTCTGAGGAACTGGCCCGCAAGACGGTCGGCCGCAAGCTTGCCTTCGATAAACACCTGGCAGCTGTGCAGCAGCGCATTTCCACCGGCAAGAAACTCTGCGAGCAGCAGACCCAGGAGATAGATCTTCAGCAAGGCCAACTGGAGTCGATTGTCGAAAAGGCCAAACTGTTTGTGCCGGCGGCAACGGAGGACTCCGCCTTCTCCGTTGCTGAGTCTATTCTCTTCGCAGCTGAGCAGAGTCCCGGTCGAAGCTATCCGGGCACCGGTAACACGCACGTGAGCGACGAAGAAATTGAACTGGAGTGGATCCGGATTCGCGACAGCTTCAACAAAGGAAGTGCCTCATGAAACGGCCCAGCATTCTTGCGGGAATCGCTTTTGCTTTTGTCCTTGCCATCTTCGCTGTGCCACTGTGGTGGGGGTTGAAGACTGCCCTGCCGTTTTTCCTGGCGTTCAGGTTGATCACACTAAGTGCCTATCTCGCCTACTGCTTCTACCTGCTGCGGACAGCGAAAAACCGTGTAGGGACGCTAAGCCTGGCCGCCGCTAATTTGGTGATCGGGGCGGGGCTCTCTTGCCTGCCCCTGAGCACCTCTTCGATCGTGGGCGCTCTGGTAGCCATGATCAGTGTGAACCGCTCACTGCTTTTTCAGCGGAGTCTGGTCGCCATCGCCCTTGACGGCCTAGCGTCCGCCCTAGGACTGATGTTTGCGGGGTATCTCTTCACCACAACGGGAAGCCTGCCTGCTGCACTGTGGAGTTTCTTTCTCCTGCAGTCCGTTTTCGTGCTGATTCCGCCGCGATTATCCAGAGAGGCCGGCCTCTCTCCAGCAGACGAAAACGGGGAGGTGGACCTGTTCGTACACGGCCAGCGACAGGCAGAGGCGGCGCTGGAGCGCATCATCCAAGAGGGCGACTTTTCTTGATATATTTTTCAAAACAAATGCACCCAAGCGCCCTTTTCCGGCTCGTGACGAAGCGGTACGACCGAGCGCAACGCAGTCAGGTCGGAAACGAGGGAACGATTCTTCCT
>JALLOL010000054.1 GCA_027717875.1 Acidobacteria bacterium AH-259-L09
AAGGCCAAGCGCCTCTTCGTGAAACTTGAGACGAGTAAGGGTAGTTAAAAATGATTTCTTCAGCACTTCTGAAGTATGCGCGAGCATTGGTTGATGTGGCAATAGAATTGCAACAGGAAGACCAGGTGGAAGGGGAGCTGTTGGCTTTTTGTAAATTGTTGAACTCACATCAAGAATTGATGCAGACCCTGACCAATCCGGCGATCCCTTTTTCTGCAAAGAGAAACATCGTACAGGAATTGGCAAAAAGTGTTCCCGTCACGCAGATTGTCGTGAATTTTATTTTAGTCCTGATGCAACAGGCACGCACTCACCAGTTTCAACAGGCAGCGGAGGCCTATCAGAGTGTTCTGGATGAGCGTCGTGGTATCCTACGAGGGGATGTCTTTTCCTGTCTAGAGGTGAAAAAAGGGGTTCAGGAGAGACTTCAAAAGGCGGCCTCGAATTTGACCGGAAAGGACGTCAAGATCAATTACCATTTGGATGACTCCCTAATCGGGGGGCTGAAATTGCAAATCGGTTCAACCATTTACGATGGTTCGATTCATGCTCAGCTGGAGGAGATCCGCCGTCGTCTCACCAGTCAATAGATCTAGGAGCAAGATCATGGCAATCAAGGCAAACGAGATCAGCAAGATCATCAAAGCGCAGATCAAGGATTTCGACACCGGAGTTGTCGTCAGTGAAGTAGGCAGCGTCATCTCAGCAGGCGACGGAATTGCTCGAATCCACGGGTTGGAAAAGGTAATGGCCCTTGAACTGCTGGAATTTCCACACGATGTTTACGGTCTTGCCTTTAACCTCGAGGAAGACAATGTGGGTGCAGTGCTCTTTGGTGAGTTTCATCAGATCAAAGAGGGAGATCTGGTGAAGCGAACAAAGCAAATTATGCGAGTGCCGGTGGGGGAGGCATTGCTGGGTCGTGTGGTGGATGCGTTGGGACGACCGCTTGATGGCAAGGGTCCAATCAAGACAGAACGGTACAATCCCGTGGAAAGGCTTGCCCCTGGCGTGATTGATCGCCAGCCGGTTCGCCAGCCGGTGCAGACGGGTCTCAAAGCAATCGACTCCATAATCCCCATTGGGAGAGGACAGCGCGAACTCATTATCGGCGATCGTCAGACGGGAAAGAGTGCCATCATCATAGACACCATTATCAATCAGAAAGACACAGATCTGTTTTGTATCTATGTGGCGATCGGCCAGAAGCGGTCCACCATTGCACGAGTAGTCAAGACGCTCATTGACTACGATGTGATGGAAAAGACAATTGTGGTCTCAGCGGCTTCTGCTGATCCGGCCACGATGCAGTATTTGGCGCCTTATGCTGCTTGCTCCATGGGAGAGTACTTCCGCGACAGCAAGCGTGATGTGTTGGTTGTTTATGATGACTTATCCAAGCATGCCGCCGCCTATCGAGAAGTCTCCCTGCTTCTTAGACGCCCGCCCGGCCGGGAAGCCTATCCGGGCGACGTTTTCTATCTGCACAGCCGACTCCTGGAGCGAGCAGCCAAACTAAACGACGAATTGGGAGGTGGCAGCTTGACGGCCTTGCCGGTGATCGAGACCCAAGCGGGGGACATTTCGGCCTATATTCCTACCAACGTTATTTCAATCACCGATGGCCAGATCTTCCTGGAGACTGATCTTTTTTACTCAGGCATCCGACCTGCCATTCACGTGGGCAACTCGGTAAGCCGAGTGGGAGGCGATGCTCAAATCGAAGCCATGAAGCAGGTGGCGGCGACCCTGCGACTTGAATTGGCTCAATACCGCGAGCTGGCCGCTTTCGCGCAATTTGGTTCCGATCTCGATAAAGCCACCCAGCACCAGCTGGCGCGGGGCGAAAGGCTGACTGAAATTCTGAAACAAGTTCAGTACCAGCCTCTTGGCGTGGAAAAGCAGATTGTCATTATCCTTGCGGGAACACAGGATTTTCTAGATGATCTTGCGGTCTCGGACCTCAAAGATTTTGAAGTTGGTCTTTACGAGTTTATGCAAACCAACAAATCCAGCGTCTTGAAGGAAATTCTGGACAAGCAGGTTCTAGATGACGAGCTGCAAAAGAAGATTCGCGACGCGATCGCAGAATTCAAAACTCGATTTAAGGAAGAAAAGGTGGCGTAGCGTATGCCCGGTGCAAACCTTCGCGACGTTCGACGACGAGTTCGATCGGTCAAGAACATCCAGCAGATCACTCGAGCCATGAAATTCGTGGCGGCATCCAAGTTGAGACGGGCTCAAGAGCGGATTTTTTCTGCTCGTCCTTATGCTAGCCGGATGCTGGCCGTGCTGAATTCCGTGGCCACACGTGTGGATCCGGCACACCATCCGTTATTGGTGGAGCGTCATACTGACAAAATCATGCTGCTGGTGATCACTGCTGATCGAGGTCTTTGCGGTGCCTTTAATGCAAACATTGTAAGGGCGGCTGCCAAGCATATTGAGGACGAAAGCACCAATAAAACGATCAGTCTTACACTGGTGGGGCGAAAAGGGGCAGAGTGGTTTCGACGACGTCCCTGGCCAATTAGACACGAATACGTCAACATCATGAGCAAGGTGGATTTTAAGTACGCTCAAGAAATTGCCCGCAGCATCATCGATTACTACGCGGCCAGCGAATTGGATGCGGTTTACCTGGCCTACAATGAGTTTAAGTCGGTGATTCAGCAAAGAGTGGTTGTCGAGCCACTGCTGCCGATTCGGCGCCTTGAGACCGAACAACAAGCGCCTGTTCTTCTGGACTACATTTACGAACAACCTCCACCCATTATTTTCGATCATTTACTTCCACGGCATGTGGAAACCCAGGTATTCCGAGCGATGTTAGAATCCGAGGCTGCCGAGCATGGGGCGCGGATGACGGCTATGGATTCGGCCACTCGGAATGCAAAGGAAATGATTGAAAAGTTGACGCTGCATATGAATCGTATTCGTCAGGCCTCGATTACCACCGAAATCATTGAAATCGTCAGCGGTGCCGATGCGCTGAAAGTGGCGCGAGGGTGACCATGGGAAGAGACAGGGAGACAGGGAGACAAGGGGACAGGGAGACAGGGGGAAAGGGAGACAGGGGGAAAGGAGACGGAGAAAGGAGTTCTTCTTGTCTAATGGACAAAAGAAGTGAGGAAATCAAAAGATGGCGGAAGTAGTGGGAAAAGTGCTTCAAGTTATGGGACCGGTCATTGATGTTCGGTTCGCTGGTGGAGATGTCCCGGCCATTTACAATGCGATCAAGGTTACCTCCGATGGATTTGACACTCCTTCCCCGATCTCCATCACGCTGGAGGTCGCCCAACACCTGGGAGAGGGTGTTGTTAAGTGCATTTCGATGCAGCCCACGGATGGGGTCGTGCGGGGCATGAAAGCCGTCGACACCGGCGCCCCAATCGCAGTTCCGGTAGGACCTGAAACACTGGGACGAGTGCTCAATGTGCTGGGAGAGCCGATCGACGGGCTAGGACCGGTCAACGCTCAGAAGCGCTATCCGATTCACCGGCCTGCTCCGAGTTTGGAAGAGCAGAGTACGGAAACAGAAATGTTGGAGACCGGGATCAAAGTGATTGACCTGGTTCAGCCACTAGCCCGGGGGGGCAAGATCGGTCTCTTTGGTGGGGCAGGAGTGGGAAAGACCGTCATCATTATGGAGCTTATCAACCGGATTGCCACACAACACGGAGGCTTTTCTGTCTTCGCCGGTGTAGGTGAGCGTACCCGGGAGGGAAATGACCTCTGGCTGGGGATGAAGGAATCGGGTGTCATCGACAAGACCGCTCTCATCTATGGCCAGATGACCGAGCCGCCCGGGGCGCGGCTGCGCGTCGGCTTGGCCGGACTGGCGGTGGCCGAGTATTTCCGGGATGAAGAGGGACAAGACGTCTTGCTTTTCATCGACAACATTTTCCGCTTTACCCAAGCGGGGTCGGAAGTGTCGGCGTTACTAGGACGCATGCCATCAGCGGTCGGTTACCAACCGAATTTGGCCACCGAGTTGGGAGAGCTTCAGGAAAGAATCACCACAACCAAGAAGGGATCCATCACCTCCATTCAGGCCATTTACGTTCCGGCCGACGACTACACGGATCCCGCTCCCGCCACGACTTTTGCTCACCTGGATGCCACCACAAACCTGGAGCGCTCCATTGCTGAGCAAGGTATCTATCCGGCGGTCGATCCTCTGGCCTCCACCAGTCGTATTCTGGATCCACGTGTGATTGGCGAGGAACACTACACGGTGGCTCGAACAGTACAGGGAATTCTGCAGCGTTATAAGGATCTCCAAGATATCATTGCCATCTTGGGCATTGACGAACTCTCCGAGGAGGACAAGATAACGGTTGCCCGAGCCCGCAAGATTCAAAGATTCCTATCTCAGCCCTTCTTTGTGGCCCAGCAATTCACTGGAAGGCCTGGAAAGTATGTATCCATTGATGAGATGATCCGCGGTTTTAAAGAGATCTGTGAGGGTAGGCACGACAATATCCCTGAACAGGCTTTCTACATGGTCGGAGCCATTGACGAGGTACTCGAAAAAGCAGAAACAATGGCACAAGAAACCGCCTAAAAGAGAGAAAATGAGCTTGCCGGTAAAAATTGAGTTTGAGATTGTGACGCCGGATCGACTGCTCTTTGGTGGGGAAGTCGATGAAGTCACCGTGCCGGGTGCGCAAGGCTATTTTGGCATCTTGCCAGGACATGCCCCTTTGCTGTCCGAACTCGATATTGGAGTGATTTCATACCGCCGGGGGAAGAACGAATTTCACCTTTTCTGCAGCTGGGGCTTTGTCGAAGTTCTTCCCGATCGAGTCTCTGTGCTGGCTGAGGTGGCTGGATTTCCTGATCAAATCGATGTCGTGCAGGCCAAGGCTGACAAGGAGCGGGCGGAGCAAGTGCTGCGCTCCAGAGAGCCGGAGACTGACTATGCCAAGGCCACGGTTACTCTACGCGAAGCTATCGCGAGGCTCGATGTGGCTGAGAGAACCGCTAAAGTCTGATCTGAGGACCTGTTCTCAATCCCGGGGCAACGCTTAAAAAAGACAATCCTCTTGGACTGACCTCGTAAAGGTTCCTAAAGCAAAGCCTGGACCTTTGTGCCACAGCTGTGGCACAATATTTCTATGACAAGGGTTATTTGCCTCAAACATGCCGAGCGGGAAATCCGCCAAAAACTCGCCGGCCAAAAGGAGATTAGCCGTCTTCTCGAGCAACACAGTTTCGAAGGAGTGCGGGCGTTTGTAAAGCTGGTCGGTACTTGGATTGAGCAGCTCAACGAAAGGGCTGAACTCCCACAACCTACGGCAATCCTTGTCAGAGAAGCTGTCCTGCAAACAGCCCTTCCCTCTTTTCTTTGTTACTACCTGAAAGAGTATAAGGAAGCCGCGCGTTTACTGGTTGCAACCTGGACCACCTACGCCACCGAGTTCCCAAAGAAGCCCCCGACCCTATGGTTGACAGAATTTTCCAGACCCCACGCTGGATTCCGCAAAAAGCTCCGATCATGGTCAGACGAGAAGGCTCAAGAAGCGACAGAAATCATGACCATGTTCAACGCCGCGGTGTCGGAGGAAATCTCCGAGAGCTCCAAACTCTCTCGAGGAAGACAAGTCCTGCGGCGGCTGATGTCCCACCTGGGTTTAAGTTTTGACGACGTAGGGCGCATGTTAGGTGTCTCGGGAGAGACGGCTCGCCGCTGGGAACGGGGAGCGAGCAAAATATCCGATGATTATCTTGCCCGGCTGGACGAAATGGATGATGCGCTTCGAAGGCTGATCAGGCTTTTCCTGCCGGAGCGGTTGTCGCTGGTAATTAGGCGAAGTGCGGAGCTGTTCGACCGAGAGCGCGCCATCGACTGGATCCTCCGCGGCCGCATCAGGGATGTCGTCGATCTCTACGAGCTTGCTTTGTCGTTTCAGGCATGAACGCTCCTGTTCGTAGAGCGCACCGCCACAAGCCAGTGTACCGGGTCGTGCGCAGTGGATGGGCTAATCCACTGGATGCCTCTTATAGCCAGCAAAAACCGGATAACCGCTGGAACACGCCCGATTTCCCCGCCCTGTACTGTTGCTGTAACGAGAAGGTAGCGCGGTTTGTCGCACGTGATGTGCTGAGATTTTCAGGTGTGGTGCTTGAAGACCTCCAACCAGCTGTGCGCCCGGCTCTTTTGGAAGTTTCGTGGTCAGGACGCGTTGTTGACGTGGCTTCCGCGAAGGGTATCGCTGCCATTGCGTTTCCGCCGAACTACCCGGTAGGAACGAGCAGAGAAGAAACCAGGGCCGCTGCCACAAAGTGGCATCAAGCAAGTTTTCAAGGTGTCGTGTGCCGGAGTGCATCACTCTCGCGCCAAGGCTTCTCCAATTGGCGCGAGCCACACCAGCCGTGGGGTGAGTTGGCCATCTTTGTTCGGGACACTAGAAAAGCACCGCGGCTTCTCGGGGTACGAGAGCACCACGAATGGTTGACCTGAAAATAGTGGCTATCCGACCCCCGCCTTATTGGGATCGGGCATAGAGCACCTTGCCCTCTCGCAGAGAACAGTAGACGATTGTTCCTACAATCTCGCGGCGTCGCTCTACCTCCTCAGGGGTGACGACCATAATGCCCTTGGGGACCCAATACCGTGCTTCATCCCCTCCTGCACCCACACCTGGGCTTTATTACACAACTTCTGAATGGTTTTCTTCTTCATTAGACGCAACTCGTCTTCTTGCTATAATATCGACTCTTCGTCAAATGTTGGGGGATGGTGTAAGGGCAACACACGTGGCTCTGGACCACGGAATCGGGGTTCGAATCCCTGTCCCCCAGCCAGTTCGTGCCTTCGTGCTGTCGTGCTTCGGGGCCTGGTGGTGCGATGGATTCTTGCTTGAAAGGAAGCGCGCGAACTCAGGAGTAAAGGCAGCATGGCCCCATGAAGCCGAAAGGCGTGAACTTACGACAGCACGAATTCACAAAACACGAATTGACGAAAGCACGAAAACACGACACCGCGACCGGAGGATGACGTGAGAATAGGCGTCACTGGGGCAACCGGCCTGATCGGCAGTGCCCTTTGTCAAAGCCTGATCCAAGATAATCACGAAGTAGTGGTGCTGGCTCGAAACCCTGAGAAGGCACGCCAAAATCTCTCCACAGCAGAAGTGATCACCTGGGAAGCCACCTCCGGTCCTCCTCCGGAGCAGTCTATGGACGGGCTCGACGCAGTGGTGCATCTGGCCGGGGAGGCAATAGCAGAAGGTCGGTGGACTGCGGGGCGAAAAAGGGCCATACGTGAGAGTCGTGTTACGGGGACAAGGAATCTGGTCCAAGCTATTTTGCGCAGCAAGAATCCTCCAAAGGTTCTCCTCAGCGGCTCAGCCATCGGCTACTATGGTCCTCGAGGGGACCAGTTGCTCGAGGAGACGAGCAGCCCAGGGAAAGATTTTCTGGCCGAGATTTGCCGGCAGTGGGAAAGTGAAGCCATGCGAGCCACGGAATCGGGGGTTCGGGTGGTGCTGCTGCGAACCGGACTAGTCCTATCCACAGAGGGAGGAGCCCTTCCTCGGATTCTTCCGCCCTTCCGGATGTTTGTGGGGGGACCGTTGGGCAGCGGAAAGCAGTGGATGTCGTGGATTCATATCCAGGACGAGATCGAGGCAATCCGCTATGCTGTCACAAAGGATGAAATTGAAGGTCCCATCAATTTGGTTGAGCCGAATCCTGTCACGAACCGAGAATTCTCGCGAGAACTGGGGCGAGTCCTGGGTCGCCCTGCTTTTTTCCGTGTTCCCGGTTTCGCCCTTCGACTTTTGTTCGGGGAGATGGCGGAGAGCCTCCTTCTTCAGGGCCAACGTGTGCTTTCCAAGAAATTGGAACAGGCCGGCTATAAATTTCGTTTTCCGCAGCTAAATGGAGCTTTGCTCGATCTCATCGATTGAGCTCTGTGGTACATAAAATCATGATTGAGGAGGAAAAATGAAAGGAATCTGGACAGTTGTCATGGTTACTGCCTTTACCTTAACTTTGCCGGCACACGAGCAAGAGCGAGGAACGGCTCAAGTTGCAATTGACGGGAAAAACATTTCCATCGACTACGGGCGCCCTCTGCTGCGCGGCCGAAATATGTTGGGAAGGGCCGACTCCGGAATAGTGTGGCGCATGGGTACAGACCAAGCCACCAGTTTGGTGACTGAAGCAGATCTCGTTTTTGGAGATATCAGGGTGGCAAAAGGGCGCTACTCGCTGTTTGCCAAGAAACTTGGTCCCGACAAGTGGGAAGTGCTGATCAACTCTGAAACCAACATTTGGGGAACCAATCACAACCCTGGAAAGGACGTTGCGGCAATTCCCCTTCAAGCCCGCGACCTCGAAAGCAGCGTCGAAATGTTCACCATCACCTTGGAGTCGAAGGGCCCGGATTCAGGAGAATTCTACATGGCCTGGGGGACAAAAGAACTAAGAGCAGACTTCCAGGTGAAGTGAATCTTGGGGGAATTCGTGAGTTCGTGCTTTCGTGCTGGGGTGCGGTGGTCCTGTCGCACACTGAACGGACGAAAACGGGACAATTAACGCTCGTCGGATTTTTCTGCCAGACGTGGCAGTTCGATATCCAAATGGAGGGTGCGGTTGGCCACCACTTCCATCTCTGTCTGGAAGGACTTGTATCCGGGGAATTCAATCCGAAGATGGTGTGCACCTTCAAGAAGTGTGTAGCGATCCCTCTCGGTGGCAAAGTCACGGGCGCTGCCGATGAGCTTGTCATCCACATAAACAAGAGCCTTTGGAGGGTTAACTTTGATAATCAAGTCAGCAGTGTTCGCCCGTACAATCTCCGTTCTTACAGGGCTATTGAGAACAATCTGATAAACTCCATAAGATCGCCGACCGTGGAGAACACTCACTGTTTGATAGACTGGGGAGGAATAAATAATGGGGCCTGCAAACGCATGACCATGGATGTACAGATCAGGCCGAAAGAAAAACAAAGTGCGAGACGGCAAGAAGAAATGACCCTTTCGAATGGGCGAAGAAAAATGCCCTCCCTGCAGTGAGCTAAAGAGGCTCAATACAGCGAAAAAGTACAGAAAAAGTCTTCTCATCAGCCTGCCGGAACTTATTCTAGCACATATTGACGGTTGGTTCTTGCAAAGGACTGTGCTAACTTATCAACACCTCGCCACGGGGAGGAGGACATCATGAATGCATCAAGATTTTTCATTTTTCTATTTTCGGCCGGCTTCTTTGTGGTTGCTTGCACCACAGAACCTGAAGCGCCGCCGTTTGAACCTGAGATTCTCTCGCTCCCGGCTGACCCCTCTGATTATGCTCCATTGCCCACTTATGTGGCGATGGACATTCCCGAAGACAATCCGATCACTGCTGAGAAAGCCGGCTTAGGCCGGCAGTTGTTTTTTGACCAGCGGATCAGTGGGGATGGCAGCCGTTCTTGCTATTCCTGTCATGTGTGCGAACTGGGATTGGCGGACGGAAAACCCACGGCGGTTGGCGCTTTCGATAAAGTTCTGACGCGGAACTCTCCAACACTATGGAATATTGGCTACCACCCCGAATTTTACTGGGACGGACGTGCTAAGAGCCTAGAGGCCCAGGCCTTGGCTGCCTGGAAAGGCGGCAATATGGGTGCCAATCCGGACGAAATCGTGGCAAAGCTCAATTCCATCGAGGGGTATCGAGACCAGTTTCAAAAGGTTTTTAACGAGGGTGCTACACCCGAAAATGTGTCTAAGGCCTTGGCTGCTTATATGCGGACCATCGTCAGTCACGATACGCCGTGGGATGGTTGGCAGGCTGGAGATGAATCAGCGGTGAGCGATGCGGCCAAACGTGGCTATGAGGTTTTCAAAAAAGCTGAATGTAACAATTGCCACGATGGGGTTCTGTTCACTGACTTTCAATATCACAACGTGGGAATTGGAATGGACGCCGAGGAGCCGGATTTGGGGCGCTATAAGGTCACTCAAGATGAAAAAGATAAAGGTGCCTTTAAGACCCCCACTCTAAGGGATGTCGCCCAATCAGCTCCTTACTTTCACGATGGCAGCACTGCCACGCTGGAAGAAGTGGTGGATATCATGGTGGGTGGTGGGAAAGAAAATCCTCAATTGGATCGTGCCAATCTCAAGAAGGTCACACTCTCACCTGCAGAAAAGGAAGACCTGCTCGAATTCCTGAGGTCACTCGATCAGCCTTGTGCGTTGAGCGAGCCGCCGCTTCCGTCCAGTCCAGGGGAGTGAGTAAAGCACCAGCTGGAAAGCATTGCGCTAACTCGTCGCCTGGCTTTGGTACAATTCCAAGAGTTCTCGGGAATCCCCTCGCACTTTTCCAATCAGTTCAGGTGGACTCAGCGGTTTCGCATAAGGTGCAAAACTCAGAACCAGGCGTGAAGGATATTCCAGCGTTTCACTGGAAAAGGTGAGCACAACGCCTCCATTTTCGCCTTTTCTCACGGAGGAGCCCCACCATTCTTGAATCCAGGGAGCCACTTTCGCGTCGAAATGAATTTCGATTTGCTGACGCCCCATGGATTTCAAAAAATCCTTCTTGTATTTATTCACGTTGAGACCCTTCGGTGGCGGAAATCTATCTTCCTGGAGTTTTACAGAAAGAATGCGTTCGAATTTGAAGGTCCTCAAGTCCCTTCGCATCTCGCAGTAGCCTGTCAGATACCAGTAGCCCAGATTCTTCATTAGAAAATAGGGCCGGATGACTCGATGGCTTGTTGTGTCTCGCATCAAGGAGTAGTAGTCGATGTCCGCCTTTTGGTTTTCTTCAATCGCTTGACGCAAAAGAGCAAAGTGATGAGAGAGGGGTCGGGAAGGCTTTTCAAGGACGATTCGATCCTCCAGGCGCGCTGCGGGATCGAGTGAGTTTGAAATGGCTTTCTCGATTTGAGCCTGGAGGGACCCCACAACTTCGGGATCCAACTCGGGATCAAGAAGTTGCAGGGAAATTAGTAGGGCCATTGCCTCGGGACGGGTAAAGCGCAACGGGCGGTTTAACATCTGGTCGAATTCGACATAGACCTTCTGTTCTTCCACGTAGATGTCGACATAATCGTCGGGACGAAAGGGGGGCTTTCCGATGAGTAGCATGAAATCCAGCTCTTTCATGAGCTGCTTGGGACGCATTTCCACTCGTTGGGCCAGCTTTTCCACGCTGATCCCTTGGTTTTTTGACACATAGCTCAGGATGAAGAGGATGCGGTTGATCCGCTCGGTGATGTTCATAGCAGCTTGTGAAGCACCTCGCGAATTTCATCTCGTATTTCCTTAGGGTCCACAACCTGGACATCGGTCTTTTGAGAGAGGATCCAGGAAATCAAGCCGGAACGGTTCGTCACCTTCAAGTGGAACGTGTTCGCGTTTGCTCTTTTCGCGGTCGTTAATTGGGGCAAAAGTTCTGGAAGCCGGTGTGGAGATACTCGTATCGTCACTCGAATCGGCTCGTGAAAGTCCAGCTCCCACTGCTGCTGATTCTGATATCCTTTCAGGGAAAAATCTTCAGGTATCTCATAATCCGGGGTTCCAGGACGTCGGGGATTGATCTTCAAGTCCTTGATCCGAGTTAGTACAAACGAGCGCAAATCCTTACGCAAATGATCCCAACCGATAAGCGTCCAATTCCCCCTTCGAAAGATCAGGCCATAGGGATCCACCTCACGCCGAGTTGTCTCCCCGGTCGAAAAAGCGTGATATACAATTTCGATCGTCTTTCGTCGGTCCAAGGAGTCCTGGATTTCGTTCACCCAGGTTGAGCGAGCTGAGGGTCTTCTACCGGCGGCGTACGTGATGGTGATTTCAGGTGGGGGAGGACTGATGTGATCATTGATGCTGATAATCTTATGGAGCGCGGATTCCAGTTGGTCTCGATAAGGGAAACCCTCGTTCTCCAACACTGCGCTGACTGAGAGCATCAATAGCGAAGACTCCTGCGGCGTGAACTGGATCTCGGGCAGGAACAGCTTTTCTTTCTCTATGATATAACCTTCTTTTTTAACGCTTGTCCCGCTGTAATAGTCAATCGGGATCCCTAAGGAGATCAGTTCCGCCTTGTCACGTTCAAACTTTCTCTGATTGGATTCCTCGACTCCTTTCGCGTAGTCTTGCGGAAAGTGATTCTTAATATCCTGCCACGACACAGGTTCCCGGGCATTCAACAGGTAGGTGATCAAGTCTAGTAGACGCTCAGTGCGGTTCACTGAGTGTAGTTTAGGAGAAGCAACCTGAAGGGGTCAACCATGGGCTCTTAATCCGCATTTCTCACACCGACTCTACTGCATCGGCGGAATCATCTGCCCTG
>JALLOL010000055.1 GCA_027717875.1 Acidobacteria bacterium AH-259-L09
TGGGTTTGGCGCGGTTACATTTTTGGTTACAAAACGCCGATTTTGGGCTTCTGAGAAGCGAGGCTATATTTGTAACCTGTTGATTCTAAAGTGCCCGGGGAGGGACTCGAACCCTCATGAGGGAAACCCTCACAGGATTTTAAGGCCTGTTGGTCGGATTTCTAAGTACCCGTCAAATAAAGAGAAATCCCGTCACGACGAAATCGCTATTTTGGTTGGAGTTGGTTGCAGTGAGTTGGAGTTGGATCTTCGCGGGCGAGATTTGCTTCCTTGGCCTGGCTAGGGAATAGTGAGATAGCTATATAGGACTTCGCGTTTTGGAGTGCGGGAGACTGATCTAGTGGGTGCAAGGGATCACGAGCTCCTGGCCAGGATGGATGATTGTGCTGGTAAGCCCATTGTAGAGCATCAGGTGATCGGATCCCTTCACTCCACATTCTATGAACTTGTCGGCTATTCTGGCAAGGTTGTCTCCTCTGCTCACAACGTATCTGACGTCCTGGCCCGGTGCAGCGTACACGTCAGCCACGAATTGGTGAAAATCGCCGCGAAGCGGGTGGCCATTAATTCTGTCGTGATAGGTGTCTTCATAGACCTTTGGAATCCGGATAATCTCTCCTTCTTTAAACCACACCCGAATATTCTCTCGCGGATTAAGGTTGCCGAGATTCCAGTGATCGGTTCCAAGAAGGAGGCCAAGCTCCAGATGGTGGACATCCCGAGGAGCGTCAAAATCAGCTGTCCGGGTGTCGAGTCGGGGTATGGAGATTCCATAACGTTCGGGCTCTAAACCGAGGGCAATTGCAGCCAGAACTCTGGGCACGAAATGTCTCGTCTGACGAGGCAACCGTCGGTAGATTCTCCTGAAGGCGTGCGGGTCAGATCGGTATCGAGCATACCTTCTTCCGCTGCTGTAATTGTAGTCCACCATCACAAGCTCCAGCTGCCAGTCGAAAACTCGAACTAAGTCCTCGAGATACTCAAGTTGCTTTTCGGTTGACTTGACAATGTCGAAGTAATCGCCGCCACGCAGCCCATATTTCCTTCCCGCCCACTGCATCTGCCAAATCCCCTTTGCATTGGCATGAGAAACGCTATAGTTGCGAAACAAGCTCTCTTGCATGCCCAAGCCAAAACCAAGCTCCACCGGCATGCCCGCAGCCTCGTACATCGGTCTGATGGTGTGCTCAAGGAATTGAAACCGACAGGCACCCCCAATGAAGGAGGCTCGTCCATCAGTGAGCCAGTACAGAATTTGTTGTTTGACATCGTCTCGGGTTTGGATGTGCTCGAAGAAATCTTTCACGATGCCAAACGGTTTTCGCGTGTCGCTCTGCGGATAAAGTCGATAGGAGTCCGATGGGTTTGTGGGTTCGAACACTCCTCGGTCCATAGCCGATTGCACAGGAGGTACTTCGTTCTTGCCAGATGGGGCTTTCTGCGCCACCGCGAAGCCCGTACCGACAACTAGAGCAGTTGTGGAATAGTGAAAAAGCTGACGCCTTGATAACTCCTCCATCAGTACAAGATTATAAGAATCTCTCACAGGAGTCACGAACTTAAACACTTGAGATTAGATCATCCATATATCTGCAAAATCTGGATGGCAAAGACTTCATCAGGAGAAGTGAGGATGGTAAAGGGACCGCGTGCTCGACTATACTGACCCCGTGACGAACCGAGAAACCGCCCGGGTTGGAGTCTCGATGCGCATGAGTCTGGTTTTCGTTGTTCTGCCTCTTATGCTCCTGCCCAGGCTGGCCGCACAGGATTGGCCTCAATGGCGAGGCCCATCAAGTCACGGCGTTTCCTCCGAGTCCGGACTGCCCACGCACTGGGGCGCCGGTGAAAACATTGCCTGGAAAGTTTCGCTGGCCGGACTTGGTAACTCATCTCCCATCGTCTGGGGGGACCGGGTTTTCGTCACCTCGCAGGTCGGCAGCGCCCCTGTTCGGAGGGGCTCACATCCGCATCTTGCACGAGACGACCGTTCTCTGGTCGTACGTGAAAACCCCATCGGGGGTCAGAGAATGGAACCCGCAGCAGAGGGCGACGTCTTCCTCATCGTCGAAGCGTTTGGCCGATCCGATGGCGGCCGGCTCTGGGAATATCGTGTTGAGGCGACCGGCGAGTTTCCCCAACTCCACGAGAAGCACAACTTGGCCACTCCGACGCCGACCACCGACGGCGAGCACGTCTATGCCTGGTTCGGTAATGGACAGATCGTGGCTCTCGATATGGATGGAAACCCGGTCTGGACGCGCCATCTCGGCGTGGACTACTCCCCATTCCAGAACCAGTGGGGACACGGCAGTTCACCTGTCCTCTACGAGGATATCCTCATTCTACTGTGCGACCATACACCGGACTCCTATCTGCTGGCGCTCGACAAGAACACGGGGAAGGAGCGCTGGAAGGTGGACCGCGGCGGCGGCCGCACCTCGCACAGCACGCCGCTGATCGTCCCGGGACCGCGGGGGGACGAACTCATCGTCAACTCCAGTGAGCGCATCGACGCTTACGACCCAGCGAGCGGTAGGTTTCTCTGGCATGCCGGCAGCCCGCGCCAGACGCCGATCCCCTCACCGGTGTTTCACGAAGGCGTGATCTATATGAGCCGCGGGTATCGTAACAGCGACTTCTTGGCGATCCGCCCGGGCGGGCGAGGCGACGTGTCTGCAAGCCACATCGTGTGGCGGGCGCCGGGCGGTGGATCCTACGTTCCCTCCATCGTCCACTACGACGGGCTGCTCTATATGACCAATGAGGTTGGGGTGGTGACGTGCGCTGAGGTGAGCACAGGCGAGCGCGTCTGGCGGAAACGCCTCGGCGGCATCTTTTTTGCCTCTCCGGTCGCTGCCGACGGGAAAATCTATATGGTCAGTGAAACCGGCGAAACGTTTGTGCTGCGCGCCGGACGCGAGCCGCAGCTCCTCGCGCAGAACGACCTCGGGGAGCGCCTCATCGCTTCCCCGGCCATCTCGAAGGGGCGACTGTTGCTGCGCAGCGACGGGACGCTGTTTTGCGTCGGCGAATGACTGTGGCGTTCTCAAGCGACCATCAACAAGACCCAGTCTGAGAATTCCGAAGAAGTGGGCAAAATTCAAAGACAGCAGAATCAAACAGTTGAGAATATGCTACGATTGAAAACCGACATCAGAAAATCCAGCCCCGGCACCATTCAAAATCGTGAGGAATGCCTCAAAAGGTGAAGGGGAGGGTGGTGTTTACTGTCACCGTAAACCAGGTAGGAGATGTGGGATGAAAGCATTCGCCATTTGCTTTGCAGTGGTACTGATTGCCGTCGCCGTGTTGCCTGCGGCGCTGGCTCAGTCTGAGAAGGATTCACACCGTCACATGGGACATGTAGCCAAGAGTTGGCACGATACCCCCGGAAAGGTCGGACTGCTTACGATTTTGGAAGAGGAGGCCCAGATCGCTGCACGGCATGCGGACTTAGCGGCCCGCGATTTTTCTGATCTGGCGTCAATGCAGCGACATACGCGACACGTCCGGCATGCCATTGATGGCTCCAGTGAGTCTGGGGGTCCGGGTAAGGGGTACGGGGTAGCAAAAGCAGCTCAGGGAGTTTCCCGGCACATCACTTTAGCCTCCGAAGCAGGAGATGCTTCCGATAATGTGAAGCGACACTCCGAGCATGTCGACAGCAGTGCTCAGAATGTGGTGAATTGGGCAAAATGGGTCATGCACCTCAGCGGGAGAGTCTTAAGTGCCTCTGCGGCGGTTCAGGCTGCTCCCTTGGTACAGCGAGCCCAGGAGTTGACCCAGCACATCGTCGAAGGTACTGATGCCAATGGCGATGGCCATGTGAGTTGGCGACCGGGAGAAGGTGGTGTCGCTCAGGCCAAGCAACATATGGACATCATGGCAAAAGGGGAAGGTTGGTAGGCTAGACGGCTGTCCGGCGCTGGTTTTTGTTCTGTCCAACGACTGAGTGGGCTCAGTTGTCCTTCAAGGTGCCCGTCAAAGTCGCCCTGAAGTTCTGGCCTGACTTCATGCAGGAAGACCCCCAGACAAATACCTCCCAGAATCGAACATTGAGAAGCAGCCCAGGCTCTCCATTACTTCCAAGGGAGCTTGCGAAAACTTCCTGAGGAGAGTGAGAACGGAGAAGAAGTCATGAACATTAAAACAGGATTTTACCAGGGGTGTGTACTGTTCTTGCTTTTCATAACCGGTTGCTCCAGCAATGCCCAGGATGTGTCCACTCAGCAAGCCCTGGAAAAACAGTTCCAGGAGTCGATGTCGGGAGTCATCTTGGACGGATTTTTCAAGACCAATGATGCAGATAACGAGCTAAGAAAGGAAAAGTACAGCATCACAAAGGTATCGAAGCTAGCGGGCGAATACTGGATCTTTCAAGCTCGGATTCAATACGGTGACCGCGATGCCACTTTACCAATACCGGTCACCATAAAATGGGCAGGCGACACCCCAGTCCTGACGTTGACGGACGCCACGATTCCAGGTCTGGGAACTTTTACAACGCGTGTGCTGTTCTACGGTGGACAGTATGTGGGAGTCTGGCGTCATGGGGAGCATACTGGTCAGCACTTCGGTCGGATCATCCCCCAAGATAGCCTCGGTAAGGAGTGAAACTTTCGATCAAAACTCGGGGATTGTCCCGAGAAGGCAGAACCGAACATTAATGGCAGAATCTTCGTATTCTGCTGTTAGAGGTCATGATGATCGCGCGCAAGAATCGCTTGATCCTGGGGGTCATCACTGTCGTGGCCCTGTCCTTCCTCGCTTGGGTCAACAGGGATTGGCTAATAGCCAAAATCTACCTGTACGAACTTGAGTCAGAGGATCGAGTCAATAACCTTCAGGTGGATCGCCTGATCCAAGCACTGGATCTGAAGCCAGGAGACAAAGTAGCCGATGTGGGAGCTGGAACAGGGCTGTTTTCGCGACCCTTGGCGCGGGCAGTGGGGGAGGAAGGCATCGTCTATGCTGTGGATATCAATCCGGAGTTACTCTCCCACATTGAGGAGACTGCTCAGACTGAAGGGATCAGCAACATTCAAACGGTACTGGCCGCAGAGAACAATCCACTCATTCCCGAACCGGTTAATCTCATCTTCCTGTGCGACACTCTCCATCACATGGAGAGTCGGGCCGAATATCTAAAAGCCCTTCGACAGTATTTGCAGCCCAGTGCTCGCATAGCTGTGATCGATTTCGGAGAAGACTCCCCTCATCTTCTGGCGTCGATGAAATATTCTTTGGCCGACCTTAAGAGATGGATGGAATCCTCGGGATATGATCTTGTAGGAGAGCACAGTTTTCTCCAAGACAATTTCTTTGTCGTCTACAGATGCCGCGACTGTAATGGCTCAACTGGGGAATAGAGACCTTTCGCAATTCTGTTTCTCCAGCTAAACTCTCCAGGCCACGTCTTCTCCCAATCTTTTTGCCAGCCCCTGAGCAGTTTCTCGAATGGCTTGTCAAATCGCTGCGTCTTGGGGAAATTTCGATCCGACTCATACATTTTTGTATAAGCTTCGAAGAAGGAAATGGCACCTCTGCGGTGCAGCGGTTCGACATAGTCATCACCAAAATGGTCCTTGAGTTTCTGGGACATAAAGGAGCCAAGCAGCACAAATGGCTGACCGGCAGATGGATGGCGACCCTCGGTGATCTTGTGCTGTGCTTCTTCAAAGCTTGACTGTAACACGTTTGCATCAACGCAGCTGTTGAAGTAGGCAAAGGCTTTGGCCACTTCTTCAGGGTCAACTGAGACCGGCTTGTCGTAGCGGTCGAAGTAGCTCATCCCGTAATTGAAAGATTTCCACATCGCTCGGTAGATCTGGTTGGTCGCTCGGGCACCAGTATATGCGGGTGGGTGATAGGCTTCTTTCATGATCAGCCAGTACAACCGGCGGACGTAGCGAGATCTGTCCGCACCTTCGAAATTGGAGGCCACTGCAATAGCGAAATTTGCTGCAGGGTAATAGACGAGGAAGGTACGCGTTTCCGGCTGCCCACCGCCATGAGAGACGGCAAATCTCCCATTAACGGGCGTAGTGGTCCAACCCATCCCGTATCCCGTGCGATGACCATCCTTAGTAACCATGGAGGTAAACATTCGGTCTACGTAATCCTTGGGGAGTACTCGTCCCTCCATCAGGCCTTTTGCGAACTTCAAAAGGTCGATTACAGTCGATCGAGTCCCTCCGGCGGCAAAGCGGCTGCTGATGTCGACAAATTCTGAATTAATGATCTTTCCGTTGGGACCTCTCCTATAGCCGCGAACCCGATTGGGAATAATCGCGTTTGGATCGTCCATCCGCGTATTGACCATGCCGAGAGGACCCCATAGGCTCTCGCGCATGAAATCACCGTAGGATTTCCCTGACGCTCCCTCGATGACCGCTCCCAGCAAATTGTAGCCGTAGCTCGAATAATTGAATCTCGTCCCCGGCTCAGCAACGAGTTCAAAGTCTTCGAAGACGGCGATCGCTTCGCGGGTGTTTCTATGGTCTTTGAAATGGCCTTCTTTATCGTAATCCTGGTAGTGACTGATACCTGCCAGATGGCCCAGCAGCTCCCTCACTGTTACGGGCCATTTTTTCTTCGGAAAGTAGGGCACGTACGTCTGTACCTCGACGTCGAGGTCAATCTTGCCCTGTTCCGCGAGCTTAAGAACACCAATAGCCGTCATCGGCTTCGTGACCGAAGCCAATCGGTAGGCCGACTCGGCCTTGGCTGGGACTTTATTCTCGAGATCCGAGTAACCGAACCCTTCGGCCCACCAAAAATCATCTTTGATAAAACCAATCGAAAGACCCGGAATCTCATCAGATGCCATTTGTTCTTTGACAAATTGTTTAAAGACCTCGATTTGTTTGGAATAATCTGGGGGGCTAAAGACTGAAAAGGGCTGACAAGCGAGCATCAGCGCCAGTACTAACCCGGTAGTGTTCCTAAGGTTCATGCGATTCCCTCCACAGTTCGAAGGCTTACACGACTTTCCCAATGAAACCCAATTTGATTTGATAGGTCAACCAAACCGCGGGGATTCTTGCATACGTGACGGAGAAGACCTTCGATGTGAGTTTGCACTTTCTGGTATTTAAGCCTTTAGGACGAATTCCCCTCTAAAGCTGACTTCAGTGACTACAAACTGATCTCCCGATTCGGCGGGTCGGCTTCCTCTACTACGTCTGGGACATAGACGAGCGATCCAAGAGCGGAAAAACTGAACTCACAGCCCTGGTAGTTTCGGTAACGGCCTGGTTGACGCTCTCCACAATGGGAGCAGCACCACAGGTCAACCACTGAGATTTACCTACACAGTCTTGATCAAGCAGACAGAAAAGCCATGGTAGTATATGAACGTGCCAGGAGAAATTCTCACACACAGTCTCACACCGTAGGAAACAGCTGACGTACTTTTGTGTAACATATTGAGTCTAAATTCTAAATAATGTGGGCCGTTAGCTCAGTCGGCAGAGCATCTGCCTTTTAAGCAGAGGGTCGCTGGTTCGATTCCAGCACGGCCCACCACCTAACTTTCTGAAAAAACAGCACTTACAAAATAGCAAAGAAGGGAACAAGGAAGCGTCAAAACCCTTGGTTGCGGATAGGTTGCGGATTGTGCCCACTGTAAATAGACTCTTAAAGAATGCACGAATCGTTTGAAGCATAATAAGGTTCTTATTTTGGAGGATGAAGAAGTTAGAGAACTAGTCAATAATGCCTTCACAAGGGCAGCAGAGATGACTGAGTCTTCTGGCCAAGTTCTCGCAATTTGGACAAGTCCGCATCCACTAGATATGGATAAGTTGAAGCTTACAAAAACGGTGACACAGACTTGTCGGAGAAAGAGTTCGATAGCTTGGTTCCGAATCGCAAGTTTTCACAGGAAGAACTGTCGGAATGGGTCGACCTTAGATTTCATGGCATCATATCATTCCTAATGTTTCTAGAGCGGGATAGATACCTACGTTTGCGGGAATAAAGCATCCATCTTTTCTGGCTTACTACACGAGGTCTTAGAGCTGGTGAAAGCTATCCGCGGGAGTTAAGAATTCACCGAGGTTGCCGCCGGGCCTATGGCGGGGGCCTCGGTCGCACGCCTTGTCAGGTCGGCGCTTCCGCCGCTTCGTGACGAGCCGGTGTGAGAAATGCGGGTTAGTGCCTCGCTCCGTAGATACGTCTTCCGAGTCTGGATTTAACAAGAGCTTTCCCCGAGAGCCGGGGTTCCAGGGGAGACGGCTGCACCTCTGGAAGCAAGATCTCCTCGACAATAGGGCGAAACTCTTCGGCGCAGCGCGCCAGGTATGCCTGGAGGATCAAAGCGTTAGGCCCCGTGCCCAGAACAATCCCGTTGTGAACCGCGTCCAAGATCGAGATTAATCCGCTTTGAACTTGTTTATGTACTCGACGAACTTGGCCGCACAGCGGTCCAGGTTTTCAATGGACCCACCACCCTCCAGCACCTCACACATCTCGTAGGCCACGGGCCCTTGATAGCCAATCTCCTTTAAGGTCTGAAAGAAACTTCCGTAGTCAATGAATCCAGTTCCCACCGGAACCGCTCGCATTACATTTTCCTGGCGAATGAAGTTGCTCAGCTTTGTATCGTAGATGAACCGCGGCAGCTTGACGTAATCAGCTACGGTGGTGTGTACCAGGAAAGGGGCCATCTTGCGCACCGCAGCGGCCAGTTCTTTTCCACTCAGTCCCTGCAAGGCTGGAGTCCAGGCATCGAAGGCCGCCTTGCAGTTCGGCTCATTGACTTCCGAGAGCAACCAATACAGTGCATCGTGATGATTGGCGATATCGTGGTGATTCTGTACGGCTAAAGTGACATCGTGCCTGGCAGCCTGGTGCGCTGCAGATTTTAGACCCTCCACTACCATGGCCCAATGTTGGTCGAAAGGAATGCCCGGTCTTTCGTAGCCGGTAAAGATTCGTACCAAGGGGCAGTCAAGGTCCCGAGCCAGACGTGCCAGCTCCCCCACGTAGGCGGCCTGAATCTCAGGGACCGGAATACCCGAGCGATCGATACCACCCGTAAAGTCACTGTAGCCTGCCAGGCAAGCCAGCTCCAGGCCCAGATCCCTAATTTGCTTCCGCAGACGCTGGCGTGCTTCGGCATCGTAGTCGAGGGGCGAGACGTGGGGGCGCTTGGCAACCAACATCACCGCATCAAAGCCTAATTTTTTAGCTTTGACGAGGATCTCATCCACTGTCAAGTTGGCCTGTCCCCGCCACACTCCAGAGTAACTCACTGAATGTAAAGCGGTCTTAATCTCAAATCTGTCCACGTTATGTCTCCCAATTTGCGAAAAAACCTAAGGGGTCAGCTCTTGAAAATTCAATCTTTCAGGGTTAGGTCAACTCCTTTCGCTAAGAAAAATTAAATTTTCAAGACCTCACTCCTGATTGTAGAACTTTTAACACTAGCTTGCTTCTCCGCGACACACGAGCAGGAATATTACTCGAATGCCCCGCAAGTTGATAGGGGTGATACCCCACGAAGCGGCTGAGGCACCGACCTGAAAAGTAGCGGGATTTCTGCGCCGCAGAGGCTAGTGACATGGCTTGACGTTTTCGTGACACGACTGCTGCTTTATACTCCATGCCATGAAGCGGGACAGCGTGTGGGAAAATGTTTACCGGATCGTTCGGCAAATTCCCCCGGGAAAGGTGATGACATACGGACAGATCGCTCTCTATTTTGACAACCTTTCTCCTCAGGCAGTGGGCTGGGCCATGAGATTCTGTCCCGAAGGCGTACCCTGGCACCGTGTCGTGAACGCTTCCGGCGGTTGTTCAACCGAACGCCTCCCCCACTTTCCCCCGGGGCTTCAACAAGCCCTTCTGGAACGTGAAGGAATCAAATTTCGCGCCAACGGAACCCTCGATCTACAGCTCTACCGTTGGCGATACTCTGAGAATCGTTGAGGGTGGGCTCAGAGCGGGGACAGCAGTCGTTTTGTGAATGTGAGCAGCCAATCGGGAATAACTCGGTACTCAGCTCTGTTCGACTTGAAGTCAGCGGGAGGGCATCGAGGATTATGAATTACTGGTGCCCTCGCTGCGAAGGATCCCGCCAAAGCTGAGGAACTGGTTCACAAGGCGATACCGCACATGAACGACTACATCCGCAGCCCCGAAGAGTTCAGGGAGGTACATCGCGCCTTACTTGAGGTAGCCAGTGCCAGCCGGACCGGAACCGCCTCAAAGTCTCCGGGAAGTCAATGAGATTCCGGCGCCTGAACCGAACCTGATGCAAGCCTTGGCGTGAACAGATTGATAAACTATAGCCTGATTATTCATAGGTTCTCGTCACGAAGCGGCGAAAGCGCCGGCCTGGTAAAGGGGCGGCCCACCGGCCCGCCCGAACCGTTCTCGGTGAATGGTTTGCTGGGGCGAGCCGCCGGCTCGCCCCTACGGTACGTTGAGAGGCCGACCGAGGGCAACACTGGCAGGGCGGATGATTTCGTCGCTGCAGTAGAGAATTTATGAATAAATCCGGGCTGCGGTGTCAAAGCATGAACAAGAATCTGCAAGCGATCAGCGGGCTGAAGAAGGTTACGGCATTTTCCATCTTGGCCATTGCCCTTTTTTGCTGTACTGCTCCAAGTACCAGTACCACAATCACCTGGCAACACTACGACCGGGCTGTTCTTGATCGAGCCAGACAAGAAGGCCGCCCGGTCATTCTCGACTTTTTTGCCGACTGGTGCATCCCTTGTCATCAGCTCGACCGGTTTACGTTCAGCGACAGAAGGGTAATCGAGTCCACCCAGCAATTCGTGATGGTCAAGGTTGATTTGACAGACTACGAGTCACCAGAGGCAGAGCAGCTGCGAACACAGTTCGGAGTGACCGGCGTCCCTGAAGTTCTCTTTCTGGATGTCCAGGGAAATGAAATCCAGGAGCTGCGCGTCATCGGTTTTCTTGGCCCCGATGACTTTCTCCCACGTATAAAGCTGGCACTGGAAGCGAGCTCTTCCTTCATCGCCGGTGATCCTAGGGAATAAGTGAAGGTTGGTTTTTAGCTGAGCAGCTAGAATAACTGCTTTGACCTTGGGGATGATTCCGCCGTGCTCGCCGGCGAGGCTCTTCGCTGAGGGATCAATTTTCAATCTGCGACCCCGCGGATGAAGCCTTCCCGGGCCACATACTGAAGAATCAGGCGGGCGTTCTCTTCGGCCGTTTGGAAACCCCCATCTAACCTGAGCTCAGGGTGCTCAGGTGCCTCGTAAGGATCATCAATACCGGTAAACCCCTTGAGCTCGCCGCGTCGAGCTCGAGCATAGAGTCCTTTGATATCCCGCTGCTCACAAATATCCAGTGGCGTATCGACGAAAACCTCCACAAATCGGTCACTCCCCACCATATTGCGCACATCATTTCGAGTGGCTCTATAGGGGCTGACGGCCGCACAAATGACAGTACCTCCATGGCGAACGATCTCCGCAGCCACAAAGCCGATGCGTCGAATGTTGATGTCTCGATCTTCCCGGCTGAAACCCAGTCCCTTCGACAGGTGGGTGCGCACGACATCTCCATCCAGCACCGTCACCTGCCGACCATGTTCCAACAAGAGCGTGGTCAGAACCTCAGCCGTGGTAGATTTGCCGGCCGCGCTCAAGCCCGTGAACCAGATACAAACTCCCTGGCGGTGCCGCGGTGGATAGGTTTCAGCCAGAATTTCCGCGACCTCCGGTCGCATGAACCAGTCGGGCAGCAGTTTGCCGTTTTCTAAATACTCCTGGCGGACCTGGGTTCCCGAGATGGAGGCGGTTTGGGCTCCCACCGGTATCTTGGAGGCCTCTTCATAACGTCCCTCTTCAGGGAGATAAACCAGTTCCTGGAAAGGCACTATACCCATCCCTAGTTCGCCCTTGAACCGCTCGACCAACTCCTGAGCCTGGTACGGCCCATAGAAAGGTTTGCCCTCTGAATTCAGCCCAGGACTGGCATGGTCTCTTCCCACAATGAGATAGTTGGCACCGTAGTTGCGTCGAATCACGGCGTGCCAAAGCGCCTCCCGGGGCCCGGCCAGACGCATGGCTAAAGGGAGAAGCGAGAGTAAGATCCGGCTGGAATCGTAGTAGTTGGAGGCCA
>JALLOL010000056.1 GCA_027717875.1 Acidobacteria bacterium AH-259-L09
AGCGTCACAAAGTCAGTTTGGTTGAAGCCTCTTGCTGCCGAGTATACGATGGGATCATTCAGGAAGGTTTTCAAATGTTCCGCACATTATTGTGGGTCTACTCCATCTTCTACACGGCCCTGCTCATATTCTATTTACCTGTTTTTCTCTACCGGGTGATTTTCCAAGACAAAAGTTTCACAGGCTTGCTGAAAAGAATCAGCATCCCCGCTCTTCGGATCTCCAGCGACTCGAAGGAGCCACGCCTTTGGATTCACGCCGTCTCAGTGGGAGAGGTGAAGGCAATTCAGCCCCTGGTTGATGCGCTCTCCTTGAATCCAGATCGACTGTTGATTTCCACAATAACGGACACCGGCCAGAGTCTAGCCCGAAGCCTGTTTCGTGAGCGGGTCCAGGTATTCTACTTTCCACTGGACTGGAAATGGACCTGCCGGCGGTACCTTCAGGCGATCCGCCCTTCAGCCGTGCTCCTCACCGAGACCGAGATCTGGCCAGGCTTTATCAGCGCTGCACAATCGTTGAACGTTCCGGTTCTGCTAATTAACGGACGGCTCTCGGACCACTCCTTTCGCCACTATCGACGAATTCGTTTCTTCCTGCGACCTCTTTTGCAGCGCATTGCGCATTTTTGCATGCAATCACGGCAAGACAAGGAACGCATCTTGGAACTGGGAGCCGCCCCATCTCGGGTGAATCAGCTCGGCAATCTGAAGTACGATTATCAGCTTCCAAAAGATCTCGAGAAGAGGCGAACGCTGGAGCTTGTTCGAAAGGTCATGAAATTCACCGAGCACGACCTACTCTGGGTCTGCGGCAGTACCCGAGAAGGAGAAGAAGAAATTTTACTTGAAGTCTTCCAGGCTCTCGCCCGCGAATTCCCTTCTCTCCGCTTACTCTTGGCACCACGACATCCACATCGAGCAGCGGGCGTTTCCAAGCTATTGGAGGATCGTCGACTGAATTACCTCAAACGCTCCCAACTGAATTCTCAAACCTTTACTCCTCCTCAGGTATTGCTGCTGGATACCATTGGCGAATTGTCTTACCTTTATGAGCTGGCAGATGTGGTTTTTGTGGGAGGAAGCCTGGTGGCAACCGGAGGACACAATATCATCGAAGCTGCATACTTTGGCAAACCAATTCTCTTTGGTCCTCACATGGAGAACTTCAGGGAAATATCCACAGCCTTCCTGGAATCTTATGCTGCCCTGCAGGCACAATCCGGAGACGAGCTGATCTCCAAAATCCGCGACCTCTTAAGAGATCCTGCAGCCAGAAAATGGCTGGGCCGTAACGCCCGCAAAGTGATCAGGGATAACCAAGGGGCGGTCCGTCGCACGGTGGAGATTGTGCAAGAATATTTGGAGAAATGAGATATTTGCTTTCCAAAGTCTTTGAGCTCGTTGTGAGGCTGCGGGTCTTTCTTTACCAAAAAGGCTTTCTCAAGTCACACAAGTTGAACCATCCGGTCATTAGCGTAGGCAACCTCACCGTGGGGGGAACGGGCAAGACACCTTTGGTCGGCTTCTTGGCTACAACTTTAAAGAAAGCGGGCTACCGACCCATTATTCTAAGTCGAGGCTACAAGAGGAAAAACGAGAATTCCGTGTTTCTTGTGAGCGACGGTCAAAAGATCTTGTGCGATCCGGAGGCCTGTGGAGACGAGCCCTATCTTCTGGCTCGAAAACTTGAAGGTGTGCCTGTTGTGGTCGGGAAAGACCGTTACCAGGCGGGCTGTCTTGTCGAGGAGCAGTACCAAAAAGCAATTTATCTGTTGGACGACGGTTACCAGCACATTCAACTCAAACGCAATCTCAATATCCTGGTTCTGGATGCCACTGATCCGTTTGGTGGTCATCAGCTGCTGCCGGCGGGAAGGCTGCGAGAACCGGTTAAAGCACTGGAGCGGGCTGACTCAATCGTCATCACCCGCTCTCACATCGCTTCTGACACGGACGAGCTTGAGGTGCAGATTCGCAAGTGGAACAAAGTCGTCCCGATTTCTTATTTCTATCACGACGTCACTCTCTTTTATGATGCAAGGAGTGGAGCGCGCTTTCTGCCACGTAACTTCTTCGGCAAGTGCGTGATCGCCCTGGCAGCGATCGGAAACCCCCAGGTTTTTCTCCATGATTTGTCCCATTATCAGATGAAGGTGATCGAGCAGTTCATCTTTCGCGACCACCACCGTTATACTCAACCTGAACTCAATCGCATTCTGGAGCGCATGGCGGAAGTTCAGGCCGACGCTATCGTGAGCACGGAAAAAGACGCAGTCCGCCTGGAAAAGCTGGATTTTGAAGAGGGACACATCTTTATTGTTCAGATTGAAATGAAACCTGAGGATCCCCAGGAGTATAAGAAAGAACTTCTGGACCAGGTGGAGTTTTTACCAGAGGCATTATGAGTGCGGGCAATGGTCTTTTGATCCATGGAACCAACTGGATCGGTGACTCAGTCATGTCTGTGGCGGCGCTGCGGGAATTGCGGCGCCTTTTTCCCAATCATCACCTCACTCTTCTGGTGCGCCCCTGGGTAGCGGATCTGTTTGAGGAACAAGGCTTGGTCGATGAGATTATGGTTCTAGAAGACAGACCATCCGGTTTGCGAAGTCTCATCCAGTGGCCCAAAAAAATTTGCCACTTTGATACCGCCCTTTTGTTTCAAAATGCCTTCCAGGCGGCGCTCGTCACTTTCTTGGCCCGTATTCCTGAAAGAATCGGGTACAACACAGATGGGCGGGGTCTCTTGCTGACGCGCAGCGCACGCCCTCGGATCAAACAGTTGAATCAACATCAGGTCTACTATTATCTGGACCTTCTATACCAAACAGGCCTCTCCTCGCACGATTATCTCAACGACCCCCACTTCAAACCAGATATCCACCTGAGTCCGACCCATCAAGCAGTTCATCGAGCACAGGAAGTGCTCCACAGGTCGGGTGTTTTTGACCACCGCCCCCTGGTTCTCATGAATCCCGGAGCTTACTATGGGCCCGCCAAGCGCTGGTTTACAGATCGCTATGCCGCATTAGCCGATCGTCTGATCGAGCGAGACAAGGCGCAAGTGGGCATCGTCGGCTCTGCGGGCGAACTGCGAATCGCTCAAGAAATTACAGCACTGATGAAACACTCGCCCAAGATTCTCACCGGACGGACGGATCTGCCGAGTTTAATGGGACTCTTAAGCCGATGTGATCTTTTCTTGACCAACGATTCCGGTCCTATGCACCTGGCCGCAGCCCTTGGCATTCCACAGATCGCCCTTTTTGGATCCACCGACGAAGTGGCCACCGGTCCCTTCAGCCCCAAAGCATGCGTCATCCATAAACATGTTGAATGCAGTCCATGCCTTTTGCGAGAATGCCCTATCGATTTGCGCTGCTTCTCGCGAATTGAGGTGGATGAGGTGTATGAGGCCGCACACGTTCTTTTAGGTGAGCGTTAGTGCCTAAGCGGGCAATTTTTTTGGACCGCGATGGAACCTTGATCGAGGAAATCCCTCACTTGCATCGCGTGCAGGACGTACGAGTTTATCCCAAAGCCTTTGAAGCCCTAAGGAGGATTAACCGAAGTGACAGTTTGGCTGTGGTGATCACGAATCAGTCGGCCATTGCTCGCGGCCTCTTGACTGAAGAGGACTTGCAAGAGATACATCGCACCATCACCAGCCTCTTCCGTGAAAATGGCGCCTGGATCGACTCTTTTTACTATTGTCCCCATCATCCCCAAGCGGGAAGTGGACCCTACAGCCGAACTTGCCGCTGCAGGAAACCCGAACCAGGACTTCTCCTTCGTGCGGCGCGGGACCTCGAGATTGAGCTGGCAGCAAGCCACATAATCGGAGATCGTTTGCACGATGTGGAGGCTGGACATCGGGCAGGCTGCAAATCAATCCTGGTGAAAACAGGCTATGGTAGAGAGGAGCTGCTCTTATTGAACGAAAAAAGTAGCCCGACTGCCGATTCGCCCCATCCTCTGCGGCACCCCGACTATGTTGCCGAAAATATTTTGGATGGCGTGAAATGGATTCTGGAGCACGGTTTTGAAGGACAGCCCAAGTCAGCTCGTTGACAAGTTTTCAGATCTCAAGATCCTAGTCCTTGGGGATTTTCTTTTGGATCAGTTCGTTTTTGGGGAAATCTCCCGGGTGTCTCGTGAAGCGCCCGTCTTAATCCTCAAGTATCAGAACACGCATAGTGTTCCAGGCGGGGGGGCCAACACGGTAGCTAACGTGGAAAGCCTGGGGGCGAAAGCGATTCCACTTGGTTTTGTAGGCGACGATGAGCCGGCCGATTTGCTCTTCTCGAGCTGGCCTGAAGGCCTGGAGAAGCGCTACGTTTTCCGAGGCTCCGAGTTTCAAACCAACCGAAAGGCTCGCATTCTTGCCGGATCCTTCCATTCCTTTCGCCAACAAGTCGTGCGAATGGACTACGAGCATCCCTTCTTTCTTGAAGAACATCACGAACGCAAACTGTTGCAGTGTCTCTCTGATCTGATCCCCCAGGTCGATACCGTTATTCTCTCCGATTACAGCCTGGGAAACATCAACTCCCGAGTTCGAGAATCGGTCTTAGCGCTGGCCGCCCAGCACGGAAAAATCATCGTGGTGGATTCACGCGACAGTCCCGATTTGCACAAAGGCGCCACTTCGATCACTCCCAACATCACCGAAATAGAAGCTGCCCTGTCCATCCAGATCGGCAAGGATTTATCCCTGCTCGAGGAGGTGGGTTCACGATTGTTACAAGAGTGGCAATTGCAAGCCCTACTGGTGACTCGAGGGAAGCTGGGAATGTCTCTCTTTGTAAAGGATGGCATCACGCACATCCCTATTTACGGAACCGATGAAGTAGCTGATGTTACTGGAGCCGGTGATACGGTGACTGCGACTTACACCACCGCTCTGGCGGCTGGAGGATCCTTCCAACAGGCGGCACGGCTGGCTAACTACGCGGGAGGTATTGTCGTCATGAAAAGAGGGACCGCCACAGTGTCCCAGGCCGAACTGCGCCAGGCAGTTGAAGATCATCCGTGATTTTGTAATACAGAAATCCGCGAAGATCCGATAAAATCAGTGTGATCCGTGACCCACAAGATTAAAGCGCTTCCACAGATCAAACAGATCGTGAGCCGCCAGCAGGAGAACGGCAACACCGTGGTGTTCGCAAACGGTTGTTTCGATTTCCTGCACGTCGGACACATTCGCTACCTTGAGGCCGCCCGTGCTCTCGGAGACATTCTCGTGCTAGGATTAAATGGAGACAAGTCGGTTCGAGCGATCAAGGGACCAGGACGCCCCCTAATGGACCAACAGGAGCGTGCTGAAATTATGGCAGCACTGGAGTGTGTAGACTATATTGTAGTATTCGATGATCTTAGGGCGGATCAGGTCCTGGCCGAGCTCAAGCCTGATGTCCACGCCAAGGGCACAGACTACACGCAGGAGACTGTTCCGGAAAGGGATACAGTCCTCTCTTACGGAGGCACAATCGCCATTGTCGGAGATTCAAAAGATCACTCGACTCGAGACTATCTGCGACGGATCAGAGAAAAGACGCGCGTTACTCCCCGGGCGACCGGAAAGATGAGGTTTGATAAGGCAAAATGAGCGAATCCAGCGGTGCACATCAGAAGATTTTGATCGTTAGGCTGGGTTCGCTGGGTGATATCATACACACGATCCCTGCCCAGCAACAAATCTCCCGACATCTCCCCAACGCAATGATCCATTGGCTAGCGGAGCCCCCTTACGACAACCTCCTATGCCATGTTCCGGGCATCTCACATGTCTGGCTTGCCGATACGAAGAAATGGCGACGCAAAATTCTTTCATTTCATGAGAGCATTGGACTGGTTCAGTCCCTGCGCCACCAGAGCTTTGATATTGCACTGGATTTCCAAGGCCTGGTGAAATCGGCGGTGCTGGCGAAGCTCTCTGGAGCGCGGCGAGTCATCGGCTTTGCCCCAGAGCGATCCAGAGAACCCGCCGCATGCCATTTTTATTCTGAAACGGTCATGGGCGACGGCGGTTCCCGGCGCCATGCCATTGAAATTAGTCTCCAGCTGGCCCGATTTCTAGGTTGTCGTGAGAACGGAACAAGCCCCCTGATACCTTTGAGTATTCCTTCAGAAGCGGTCCACTACGCACAGGAGCAGCTGCGCCGGTTTGGTATCGTAGACCCTGTTCTTATCAACCCCGGCGCGGGTTGGGTCACAAAACTTTGGCCGGCTCGAAATTATGCCCAACTTTCCTTGCGTATTCAGGAAGAATTGGGGCTTCCGGTTGTTTTTACCTATGGTCCCGGAGAAGAAAACTTGATCGAAAAAGTCCAAGCTGCCCTGGCGCCTCACTCCATTACAACTTTCCCCACCACCATGCTTGAGTTAGCCGCCCTTTGCCGGCTCTCACGGCTGCTCATCGGAGGAGATACGGGGCCTCTGCATCTTGCGGTTGCCCTGGGAACCCCAACCGTCGCCATTTTGGGACCTACTGCCCCGTGGCGAAACGGACCTTTCAATCCCCACGACGTGGTGGTCAAGCGCTATCTCTCCTGCTCAAACTCCTATAAGCGAACCTGCGATGAGTTCATTTGCATGGATATCCCCGTCCAGGAAGTTTTTGACGCTGTCGTGCGACGCCTTAAGGAGGTGTCAGGTGTTTTAAAATTGAAATTTTGGACCAAAATTTAAATTTTAAAGACCTGACACCTTCCTCCCTCCTCCTCTGCGGGCAACTTTCAATACGCCCTGTTATCTTAAATCAGTGACCGATGATGGATGAGATCCGTCATCCCTTTTGGAGTTAAGTCAACGATCAGTGAACAGTAACAGAATTAGTGACCTTATTCTTGCCACACCTGTCATGGAAGTGGGACGAGGTTCTTTTCGTACCTTGGTCACCTGGGTTTTCTTGACTGTGGCTGGGACGAGTTTAGTCGCTTTCCAGAGGGAAGCCCCACACCTGCTGGCTGACCTTCCAGAACATTCGGCACCCTTTCAGGAGGGAGAACGTCTTCGTTACGAGGTCAACTGGAAGCCTCTTTTCCTCTTTCCTGCTTTCAAAGCCGGGGAACTTGCCTTTTCGATCCGCCAGTCACAGTACTTAGAACACGCCACTTATACCATCTCCGGCCAGGTTTTCTCGGATGGTTTGCTCAGTTCGGTGGCTGGTCTGGAGGTTCGAGATTACTTCGAATCAACTATCGATCGCAAAAATTTTCGCTCCTATCGAATGTTGAGACAGGTCCGTCAAAACAAGCGCAAGCGAGACCTGGAAGTCATATTCGATTACGACGGCAATTACATACAGGTTCGCGAGATGAATGTCGAGGTCGACCCACCAAAGGAGATCCGCAACGATAAATTTGAGGAGATACCGGGGCCGATAGCTGATATCGTATCAGTTTTTTATGTAGCCCGTTTGCGCTTCATGAAGCCAGGCGATGAGTACCTCATCCACCTCAGTGGGGGCGGCAAAGTGAAGCAAGTACAACTGCAAGTTCAAGAGCGGGAAAAAGTGAAGACCGAAATTGGCGCCTTTGACTCTATAAGAATCAGCACAGTTGGCGGGCTGTTCAGGGACGGGGGAGACTTCCGAATTTGGTATTCGACCGATCCCCTGCGGATTCCGGTCAAATTCGAAGCGGATGCGAAGGTCGGCACAGTTTATGGCAAGATTATCCGCCTGGAAACTCCCAGAATGAGCCGCTCCGTAATCCGAGTCCCGTAGGTTGAAGGTTTCAGGTTCCAAAGTTCCAGGTTCCAAGTTTCAGGTTTCAAGTTTTGAGTCATGAGTCTTGAGCTATTGAGCTCCTGACTCCTGACTCTTGACTCCTGACTCTTGACTCCTAGCTCCTGTCTCCTGACTCCTGACTCCTGACTCCTGGCTCCTGACTCCTAGCTCCTGTTCTCTTAGAGCATGGTACAATACAAAAGTCCGGCAAGTAGAGAGGGTGATCGCTCTTCGGGCACCAGCTCGGAGGGAGGAAAGTCCGAACACCGGAGGGCAGCGTGCTTCCTAACGGGAAGGAGGGGTGACCCTACGGAAAGTGCCACAGAAAAGAAACCGCCTGAGGAGGCGCTTTCTGCTTTCTCAGGTAAGGGTGAAAAGGTGGGGTAAGAGCCCACCGCTTCGATGGTGACATTGAAGGCATGGTAAACCCCACGCGGTGCAAGGCCAAATAGGCTCCGTTTTGGGCTGGCCCGGCTTCTCCACCGAGAAAACTCGCTGGGAGCGGAGCGGGTAGGCCGCTTGAGGATTGAGGTGACTTAATCCCCAGAGGAATGATCACCGCCCCCGAAAAGGGGTACAGAATTCGGCTTACATCTCTACTTGCCGGATTCCGCTGACCCGCTGACCAGAACTCAACAGCTCGGTTCACTATTGCCTCCGCTCGACGAAGTGCTACAATGAGCACGCCGTTGGCAAGATGCCGATTCAATCAAAAGCAACGAAAAAATGTTCCAGCAATGTCGAAGTTCAATCGCCGTGAATTTGGCAAGCTTGCAGTTAGCCTACCTATGATGCCGAAGCTCCAAGAAACCGGAAAGCTCGACTATGCCGGAGGCCTCACTGACATCCGTGGGATTCGAGTAGGCCATTTCACCGACTCGCGGCGACCGACGGGCTGTACAGTGGTATTGATTGAAAAGGGCGCCGTCGCTGGTGTCGATGTTCGAGGGTCAGCCCCTGGGACACGCGAGACCGACTTGCTCGAACCCCGCAACACCGTCCAGAAAGTGCACGCTGTCGTTTTATCGGGTGGAAGTGCCTTCGGTCTGGATAGTGCTGCCGGTGTCGTTCAATACCTGGAAGAGAAAGGCATTGGTTATCCAACCCGATACGGGCCAGTCCCCATCGTCCCGGCTGCCATCCTGTACGACCTGGGGGTGGGCAATTCTTCCATTCGCCCCGACCGTCAAGCTGGTTATCGCGCCTGCCGCAACGCCACCACCGGACCTATTGAAGAAGGCAACGTCGGAGCTGGGGCTGGAGCAACTGTTGGAAAGCTACTGGGAGCGGAGAGGGGAATGAAAGGGGGCCTGGGAAGTGCCAGTATCCGTGTAGGTCAGCTGGCCGTCACGGCCCTCGCGGCGGTTAACGCCTCGGGAGATGTGATTGATCCGGCCAGTGGACGTATACTGGCCGGGGCCCGCAGCAAAGATGGTAAATCATTCGCTGACCTTGCCCAGATACTGAAGAAGACCCCCCTTTCGCCGGTTCAAAACCTCGGAGAAAACACTACGCTTGGAGTGGTTGCCACCAATGCTTCATTCGACAAGGCGGCCACTCAGAAAGTCGCCCAAATGAGCCACGACGGACTGGCCCGGGCCATTAATCCGATTCATCTCCCATCGGACGGCGACACGATTTTTTCTCTTTCGACGGGGGAACTGGATGGGAGCGATCTGGGACAAGTCGGAGCTCTGGCCGCCGAAGCGATCACCCAGGCCGTGGTCCGTGCTGTGTTGCAAGCGCGGGGAATTCCCGGCTACCCTGCCCATTCCGACCTG
Organism: Acidobacteria bacterium AH-259-L09; assembly: GCA_027717875.1. The sequence goes on from JALLOL010000056.1 coordinate 9,516, forward strand.
AAGTAAACCAAGTGCAGTTGTTCCACCATCGATGAACCCCCTGCTCCTGGCGCTGCTGATTTACAGCTTCATCTTGATCACCACGGGCCTGTTCCTCTCGCGCCGCGTCACTCACAGCCTGGACTTTTTTGTGGCCGACAGGAAGCTGGGTCCCGGCCTTCTCTTTTCAACCCTGCTGGCCGCCAACATTGGCGCCGGATCTACGGTGGGGGCTGCCGGCCTCGGCTACCAACTTGGACTCTCAGGCTGGTGGTGGGTGGGCTCGGCCGGTCTCGGCTCGGTAATTCTGGCCTTTGTGGTGGGCCCTCGAATCCGTGATCTGGCTGAGCGATGGCAATTTCTGACGGTTGGAGACTTTCTGGAGTTTCGCTACAACCGGGCTGTTCGGGCACTCTCCGCCTTGCTCCTTTGGGCTGGGACGCTGGCCATCCTGGCCGGCCAGCTAATTGCTGTCGCCTGGATCCTGGGGGTCGTGGTTGGAACCACCAAGTCAGTGGGCTGCTTGCTGGGAGGATTGGTCGTGGTTGTGTATTTCTCGGCCGGCGGCCTAAAAGGGACCGTATGGATCAATCTGGTTCAACTGCTGGTCAAGGCGTCGGCATTTCTCCTGGCAGTGCCTCTGGCTCTTTCCAGTGTGGGTGGCTGGAGTGCTCTCCGCCGGAGCATCCTTGAGCAGGAGGCCTACAGCCAGTCTTATTTCAACATGACCGGTATCGGTTTGGAAGGAATCTTGGCTTACCTGGTGCTGCTTGTCCCCGCCTTCATTGTCTCCCCGGGGCTGCTGCAAAAAGTTTACGGAGCACGGAGCACCCGGGCCGTGCGAATTGGGGTGGGTGCCAACGCGGGGGTACTGTTCATTTACGCTTTTTTTCCTGTTCTTCTAGGAATGTCAGCGGCCGCTGTGTTCCCCAATCTTGGGAACCCGGAATTGGCTCTGCCCTATGTCATGACCGAGCTGCTTCCCCTCTGGTTAGGAGCACTGCTTCTAGCTGGCGTCTTCTCCGCCGAGATCAGCTCAGCCGATGCAGTCTTGTTCATGCTTTCCACCTCCTTGAGTAAGGACCTTTACCAGACATTCATACGGCCTGAGTTAGATGAGCAGCAGCTTCTACGCATCAGCCGCTACACATCGGCAGTTGCCGGTGTTCTGGCGGTAGCACTCGCCATCGTCCTTCCTTCCGTGATCTCGGCTCTAACGATTTTCTATAGCCTGATTTCGGTAACCTTTTTTGCGCCGGTCGTATTCGGACTTTACTCTGGCGGCCGAGGAGGCTCTTGCTTAGCGGTCATAATCATCTCTGTGATCGCTACCGCGGTTGTACACGTGATCACGGCAGGAAGCGGAATTTGGATTTTCTCTCCCACTGCATTAGGCATCCTGCTCTCTGTGCTGCTTATGAGTCTCGGCATGGCATGGTCCCGATCGACAGCACATCAATCGTGAGATGTGTTCCACCTCAGAGCGCAGGATCCGGTTTTGCCGCACAGAGCGAGCAGGTTTAAAAAATCGCGCCGGATTTCCCCCTCACGGCTGCCCTTCTTTGTCCACTGTGCTTGCCAGTGGTAAAATCAAGCTTCTCCAGTGGGGACGTAGCTCAGTTCGGAAGAGCGCCTGAATCGCACTCAGGAGGTCGAGGGTTCGAATCCCTTCGTCTCCACCAGCAAACTCAATAGAAACAGCTATTTATTGGAATCCTCAGGAGGGAGCGTTTTAGCCTCTGAGGGTAGTGTGAACCGATTTGGCAAATATGGAAGCCGGTTCAGCCCCTATAGTAGTCGGAATCCATACACCTTCCAGGCTCCCAAGCTCTTTGCACCAAAATCTTCCACCACTGGATTGAAGCCGCTTTGGGATGATGAGACACCGTAGACAAAGTTAGGGTCGCTAACTTAGTTTTCCAGTATTTAAAGTTTTCAGCTGCGCGAGTTCTTGAAGGTCGACTTGAAAATCGAGCTGTTGTATACTTATATTGGTTTTGCCGACCACACAAGACGGAGGGAATGGAGCCTTAGAGCCCATTCCTTCTGTTTTGTAAATGAATAACTTGCCTTTTACTTCAGATCCTCAAATCCCATCCTCTTCATCTATTTCACACTCGTCTTGAGGTAATCGCCGTGGAGCTGAAGTAAGCTGGATACTGGTCCAGGGTATTCCGAAACGCCAAGCCTAAATGCAAACCCTTAGAAGAACCTCCCCTTCTTACCCTCTATAGCTGACTACACTGACTACAAGTCCTGAAACCCAGTGATCATGCCTGTTTTGCTGTAGTCACCTGTTGCACAGAGACTTATCTTCTCGGTGAGCTGCTTAGGAACATTGTTCCAGTTCCTTGTGGCAATGGTTCCTTCCAAGTGATATTCTTACCCTCCCTAACAATCCCACCTAAAGGGGGAGGAAATACGATGAGATCTATAACTATCTTATCTCTACGTAGTCTGCATAGGGGCCTGTGCACCAGCCGCAGAGGAAGCCGTGGAGGAAGCCACCACTACTGAAGCTGATGTGGAAGCCATCAACAGCTTGCGGGCCGAATTTGTCACTGTTCACAATACCAATGATGCTG
>JALLOL010000057.1 GCA_027717875.1 Acidobacteria bacterium AH-259-L09
CGCAGTTCGCGATCTCGTCGTCGAGCTCGCTCCATTTCTTCCATTTGCCGCCGAGCTTCTTCCTGTTGCTGAAGCCGCTCATACATCTCCAGCGCTTCCCCTACGCCGTAGCGCTCTATCATCTCATCCAGTGGGAACGGATCGAAGGGCTGAGCATATTCGGCCGGGGCCCAGTAGGGGCCGTTCTGACCAGAAACGGCCACGGTCATCGTCACCAAAAGTGGGACTAGACACACCATCAAAAGGATGGATTTTGGCTTTTCTCTCAGGCTTCCTTTTTGACCTCCGTCGGAGCGTCTTGTTTGAGCTAGGGGTTTCATTTGGAGACCTCTTTTCCAGAAGTTTTTTGCATTCGTTTGCGGGGACACGCAATTTCCGTTCCAGAGGGTTAAGGATTAGGGTTGACATCTCTCTCACTCCCAGCAACTCTGGGATTTGCCACCATCGTGGGATTGCGTTTACTGGCTGGAGTACTCCAGTTCTTCCACCCGTTGTGAACGCTGGTTTACAATATGACAACGGCCTTGGCGGAATGGTCCCGGCACATGTTATTCTGTTGATGCTGTGATTGTGGAAAGGGGACGATGCGCTTAAAGGATCGAGTCAGCATCGTTACCGGGGGCAGTTCGGGAATCGGGCGCAGCATTTGCCTTGAATTTGCTCGGGCGGGGGCCAAAGTGGTGGTTGCCGACATCCAGCAGGCTCCCAAGCGTGGCAAGTATCACGAAACCGATACCACCACGACCACCCTTTCCGAGATTGAACAAGTCGGAGCCGAGGGACTTTTCGTTCAGATGGATGTGGCTGAGGAGGCCGCACTAAGAAGCCTGATCGAGCAAACGGTCGAACACTTCGGAGGTATTGATATCTTGGTCAATAACGCAGGTATCTTTATTCCAGGCAGCAGCCAGGAGCTCTCGGTGGCTGAGTGGGACAGGGTCATTGCCGTCAATCTGAGGGGGCTGTTTCTCACTACTAAGTTCGCCATCCCTTATCTTAAGAAATCGAGGGCCGGGAGGATCATCAATATCGCGTCGGTGCTTGCTTTTGGTGGAGGTCATGGTCCGGCTTACGCCCCATCCAAAGCCGCTGTGGTTAACCTGACGCAGGATATCGCAATAGAACTTGCCCCCCACGCCATTACCGCCAATGCCATCTGTCCCGGGTATATTGAGACCGCCATGCAGGACTATCAGACCGAGGATGACATCGAGCAGCTGCGCCAAAGGACCCCCTTGCCCCGCTTCGGGACTCCGCGCGACATCGGGCTTGCCTGTCTGTTCCTGGCCTCTGATGATGCTTCTTGGATCACCGGGATTGCCCTGCCTGTGGACGGAGGCTGGCTGGCTCGGGCCTGAAACCGAAGGCCAACGCCTTGGCATATATTTGAGCTCAAGTGGGCTAGTGATCCCTTGTGAGTCGATGGTTATGGACGCACCACTGGTGTTACTTGCCTGTGGGAACGAGCCGCTTGAGTTCTTCAGTTTTTTTAAGAAGATGATTTTTCGCTGCCATTTTTATGAGGACAGTGTACTGATTTTTCGAGTAATGTATCTCGGAGGAGGTTATCGATGCCTTTAAATCGTCGTCGCTTTATTGAATCAATGGTTGGTGCAGGTGCCCTGTCATTCCTGCCGGGTTGCCAACGAAGCCAACCAAACGCTGAGAACTCTCAGGCCACTTTGGAAGAACTGGACAAAGCCGCCGCCGTGCCCATTCTGGAACTGGAGGGTATCAATTCGCCGGTGGTTATTGAGTCCATCGAGTTGTTACGGAAACAGCGGGAGTACTTTGTGCGTGTGCGCTCCAAAGACGGCTCGGAGGGTATTTCGCTCACTAACTCGCGGGCAGCGTATCTATATCCAATACTGAATCAGCTGGTAATCCCTTACTTCATCGGCAAGGATGCCCGCGACTTGGAATCGCACCTCTTCGGGGTGTACAGACACGGCAGCAATTACAAGCTTCTGGGGCTTGCCCTGTGGTGTCCGGTCGCCTGGGTGGAATTCGCCTTACTCGATATGCTGGGGAAAATAGCCCAAAAACCCATAGGCGAGCTGCTCGGCGGTGTGGTCCGTTCGGAAATTCCATGTTATAGAGCAAGCGGCCACCGCGACACCACACCGGAGGAAGAAGTTGCGTTACTAGCCAAGATGATCGAGGTAACCGGCGCCAGGGCCGTTAAATTCAGGGTCGGCGGCCGGATGAGCAACAACGCCGATGCCATGCCGGGACGCACGGAAAAATTGATTCCTCTGGCACGCAAGACGCTGGGTGACGACATCGCCCTGCACGCCGACTCCAACAGTTCGTACGACCCCCCGAAAGCTATCGAGGTCGGGAGAATGCTGGAAGACGTCAACGCTCATTACTTCGAGGAGCCCTGCCCTTTCGATCACCTGGAAGACACAAAACGGGTGGCCGATGCCCTGTCCATACCCGTAGCGGGCGGCGAGCAGGAATCGAGCCAGCGCCGGTTCCGCTGGATGATCCACAATAGCGGTGTGGATATTGTGCAGCCAGACCTGCACTATTACGGTGGATTGATTCGCTCCTTGCGGGTGGCGCGGATGGCGGAGGTAGCCGGCATGCCCACCACGGTGCACATTTCCGGCGGCTTCGGCTTCGTTTACATGCTGCACTTTGCCTCCTGTGCGCGGGATATCGGGGCATACCAGGAGTACAAAGGCGGAGTCGACAGTTACGGACAGTGGTTTGACCCGCCCCTGGAATTGAAGAATGGCGCTATCACGGTCCCTGTTGCTCCTGGCGTGGGTATCGCCAATGTCCCGGACTTGCTGAAAAATGCCGAGCAGGTAATATGACAGTCTAGAATTTACGGAAGGGTTACGATCTAGAGCTGGTGTTTGCCGATCATTGGTTACTTGCGTGTCGGGACGAGGTGCCTCGGCGGATAGTGGCGGCAAGTGTGACGCACTGATCGTCGATGTGGTCCCCTCCGAGTGGTAGAGGTATGGCCTTTCTTGACACTACCGCCGACTGGCACTTCTAATATTCTTGGTCGTTGGATAGTCAATTCCCAGCTGCTCAAGATAGGTTTTGTATTTAGATGGATCGAAGTAAAATTTCTTCATCTGGGGACCGTATTTTTCCATGATCTCCCGGTTCAGATGCACAGCCGGTTTGTCGCCGGCACTGATAAGAGGAAGATACTTGGTTTCCTTGCCCTGAACGTTATGGAAATAATCCCAAGCTTGTTCCACCAGCTCCGGGCGGAGAAATAAATCGAGTGTGGTCATCGCCAACACCATCGCTCCGGCCGTGGCACCTTTGTGCGAGATTGGGGTGGCCATAGCGACGGCGTTTGACCAGTGATGCCCAGGAAGGCCCGGGATGTTGGCAGGATATCTAAGCGTCACGGTGGGGACGTTCCAGGAAATGTCGCCGATGTCATCCGATCCGCCACCGTAATTGTGTTCCTGCGGCCCCTCCGGCCCCTCGGGAAGTTCGGCATTTAACCCCTTCTCTTCACCGCCGACTTCGCGCTGCACGGCTTTGGCCAGGGTCTGGTCGGCTTTGCTCCACTGCGGAAGTCCAACCTCCTTGATGTTGTCGTACATCGTTTCGGCAACGACCTTGTTGAAGTGGCGTGGCCAGGCTGAACCGAGGATCCGCCACTCCACTTCGGTGTTGGTCATAGCTGCAGCCGCTTTCGCTATGGTGTTCCCTGTTTCAAAGAGCTCCTTAATGTGGGGATAATCGATCTCGCGGAAGAAGTACCAAACGGAAGCCAAAGAGGGCACAACGTTGGGCTGATCGCCGCCCTTGGTAATGACATAATGGGAGCGCTGTTGAAGGCGCAGATGCTCCCGACGGTAGTTCCAGGCCTGATTCATTAGTTCGACCGCGTCCAGGGCGCTGCGGCCGCGCCAGGGCGCTCCTGCCGAGTGGGCCGAGTCGCCTCGGAAGGTATACTCAACAGAAACCAGACCACTGCCTCTTCCCGGCCCGTAGCTGACGTCAAAGTTGTCGCCCACGTGGGTGAAGAGAACGATATCAACACTCTTGAAGTAGCCGTCTCTGACGAAATATGCCTTCGAGGCGAGTTGCTCTTCGGCTACACCTGCCCACAGCATCAGGGTCCCGGAAATCCCTTCACGCTCCATTATGCTTTTCACCACCAAGGCCGCGGTTACATTGACCGCCTGGCCAGAGTTATGTCCTTCACCATGCCCCGGAGCCCCCTCAATAATAGGATCGTGATAAGCGACTCCCGGTTTCTGCGAGGCCTTTGGGATCCCGTCGATATCGCTGCCCAAGGAAATCACAGGCTTGCCGGAACCCCACTTCGCTATCCAGGCCGTTGGTATACCTGAAATACCTTCCTCCACTTGAAAGCCGTTCTTTTTGAGGATGTCAACTACGTAACGAGAGGTCTCAAATTCCTGAAAGCCGAGTTCGCCGAAGCTGAAAATCATGTCGACCATCTGCTGAGTAAAATCTTTCATCTCCTCGACAGCAGTGGTACCCTCCTGCTTTAGCTTTTCAAGCTTTTGATAGGCCTGACCGTAGGTCAAATGTGTTGACAGGGCAATTATGGATAACAGCACAGCGATAAGACGCATTGGGAGATCCTCCTTCAAAGACTATTTGGAGAATACACGGATGCGAGTAGTTTTCCAAACAGTTGGATCAGTTCTCCAGCGATTTTCATTGCCTTTAACCACCCAAAGTCTTAGCATTTGGAAGGAATCTACCAAACACAAGGGAGACGCATCGTGGTCGGACAGACTATTTCCCATTACCGTGTGCTAGAGAAGCTCGGCGAAGGAGGAATGGGAGAAGTCTTTCTGGCTCAGGATACTTCACTGGATCGGAAAGTCGCCCTGAAGTTTCTGCCTGAATTCCTGCAGGAAGATCCCATCGCCTGCAAGCGCTTTTTAAGAGAAGCCAAGTCGGCCGCTGCTCTGGATCATCCTTACATCTGCAAGATCTATGAGGTTGGTGAGGCCGAAGGCAAAGACTTCATCGCCATGGAGTATGTCCCCGGCGAGACACTCCGGGACAGGCTGGCAAGAGGGCCTCTCCCTTTTAAAGAAGCGCTGCAGAAGGCGGCTGAGGTTGCTGAAGCTTTGGAAAAAGCCCATGCGACGGGGATCGTTCACCGAGATTTAAAGCCTTCAAATATCATGCTCACGCCCGAAGGTCATGTCAAAGTGATGGACTTCGGACTGGCCAAACAGCTCACCCCGGCAGAAGGTCTGGTTGGTCAGGAGGAAACAATAAGTGGGAGTCTGACAAAAACAGGCACAACACTTGGCACGCTGGCTTACATGTCCCCGGAGCAGATGCGCGGACAGCGAGTTGATACTCGATCTGACATTTTCTCCTTTGGGGTAATGCTATATGAGATGCTCGCTGGTGTTCATCCCTTTAGGAAGGATTTGCCCATGGATACAGGCAATGCCATCCTCAATGAAACTCCGCCCCCGCTCGCTCGATACACAGATAACATACCGGAACTCCTCCAGCATACCGTGAGAAAGATGCTGGCCAAAGAGCCTGATCGGCGTTACCAACTCATGCATGAGGTGCGGACTGATCTGGGGCAACTGATGGAGGAGATCGGATACTCGCTGATCAGCGCAACCGCTCCCATAGTGAGTCCCAGGCCGCAGTGGTGGCAGCGGAACCGCTTGCTTTGGCCGGCGGCGACCGCGTTGGGCATAATCGTCGCCGGCGCACTTTGGCTTCAATTTTTCCGGCCAGTATCTGAATCGTCGATAATTCCCATAAAAGCTGCTCGAAACCCGGTTGCACTAAACAAACCTTCTTTTCATGTTGTGGGCAAGGCCGATTGCTTCTTTAGCATTACAGAAATGCTCGCCAGCCAAGATGAGGTATCAATACTAACCTTTAACCCCCTTGAAGCAGACGAACATATTGATATTGTGGCGTTGGAGAACATTGATCTGCGGGGTGGAGCTGTGGGAGATGAAAGAAGAACTGAACGTCCCCTACTCTTTCGAAGAGAAGATGAGCCCAAGTTAATTCTAAAAAAGGGCCATATTTTAAGGATTTATATTCAAAGCAAATCAGATTTGGAAGATAACGAGGTATCTTTGCACTCAAAAGAAACTATATGGGGAGCCGATTGCGGAAAGAGCGACCGTGTTTGGATTCAAGATGGAAATGGGAGGAGGTTATTGGATTTTCGTTATACCTTCAGCCGCCCCTGACCAGTATCTTTTTAGGCTTTTTTTGTCTGGTTCGCGTCAAAGTCTGACCCTGTAAACGGAGGGTTGCCTATGAAAAGCACAACAGTCTCGCGTTGCACAGGTGCCCACAAGCTCGAGCCAAAGAAGTAGTCCATGACAAGTTCAGTAGACATATTTGCCATCTTATCGCTCTACACCCAGAATGATCTGTAACCTGACGTTGACAGTGTCAGGGTTCTCCTAGCTGACCAACTTGTTTTCAGGCGGAGACTGGAACTCCTTTATCGATAAGAAGTTACAATCAACTATCTCCATCAGTCCACCGGTTTTGGTTAAACTTTCTGTTTTGGCACCTTAGTTGCCTAAGTCATCGGTTGAAAGATGAAGCGATGGCTTATTTGCGTGAACTTCCTAAAAGACACCCGATCAAACGATTCTTTCGCAACCTGACCGACCGGGCTCTGAGAGAATCTTCGCTCCCCGACGAAGACATTCTTATCTATCTCAGCGACATGTTGATCGACTTTATTTCAGTCGATCATCTCTACCGATTAAAGGATGGACGTGGCAAGGACCTTCGATACTGGGCGGATATGGTGCGCAAGGTGGGCGAGGCCCCTCGTAGTGAGAAGAAATGCTGCTATAAGCATGTCGGTGATTACAGTTTGTTCATTTTGGGGATGTATCCCGAGAGTCTGACCCGTAGGCGGAGCGCCCTCCCTCGTTCATATTATGTGGACACCGGACGGCGTTGCTACATTGCAGCGAGTGAACTGGAACCCGATTGGCACAGCACCGTCATCTTCAGAAAGCTAGCCGAAAAGTATGAACGCTGCGTTTTGTCGCTGAACTGGGTGCGCGAGTATACAACCGATCCTTTTTATCAGTATATGTTCCGCCAGTTCCAGATCACTTAAACGCTAAATCCTGAACACATTGTGCCCGGGCTAGAGTCAGATCAGAGGCTTGCATGAGTCGTAGTCAACTTGTGGCCGTGCCATAAATCTTGCCTGACTTTACTGCGGCCACAGGAACCAGTTTTCGATGTCCGAGTCTCTTCTCCCCCAGGGCATCAACGAATTCAAAATTCCCTTCTGCCATTGAGAACACGGCCACGTCAGCCTCTGCGCTCTGGCGCAGCGTGCCCAACTCCTCCCCGAATCGAAAGGTGGCTGCTGCGTTGGTGGAAGCACGCTCGATCACCTGTTCCAGCGTCAGTCCCAGGTGCAGGAATTTTGAAAGCGTGGTGGCCAGATCAAAGACTGGGCCGTTCACGTTGAACTGATGTACATCGCTGGATATGGTCCCGGGCAGCACTCCCTGCTTGAGTGCCTTCTCGGCTGTGTCAAAGGAAAAGCTGCCTGCTCCGTGCCCGATGTCCAGGTGCACTCCCCGCTCGATTGCTGCCCGAACTTCCGGCAGCACTCTGCCCCTTGCGTCAAGTATGCCGCCCTCCCCACCACGAAAGCTGTGCGTGATGACGTCGCCTTTGCGGAGCATGGCTAGAATATCCTTCAGCGGCGAGTGCGTGCTGCCGATGTGCACCATCACCGGCAACCCGACAGCCCCGGCAGCCTCCTTGGCCAGGCCGAGTGCTGCCAGGTCATGGTCTGCGGCAATGTTCCGCGACAGGCGAACTTTTACGCCCAGGATCACGTCGCGGTTTTGCTCCATGGTGCGGATAGCCACTTTTGGGTTGGCGTAGCGGTCGAGCAACTCACCGTAGGGGTTGTCCCGCGACAGGGTCGATTGCCCGACGACCGATATATTGAGCAGCGCGTATACTCGGGTATCCACCACGTTGATGACGTACTTGCGAAATCCCGGGAAGGTGTGGGCACCGGCCGAGCCGGCATCCACTACCGTCGTGACTCCCTTGGCGATGCAGTTGGGATCTGCCGGAATGCCCAGCGGGGCTACTCCGTCATACACGTGCACGTGGATATCGATCAAACCCGGCGTTACGATCTTGTCGCGGGCGTCGAGCACCTGTCGTGCCTCGGTCTCGGGAATATCTGCCGCCAGCCGAGTAATCTTGTGCCCTGTGATAGCAACGTCGCGCTGGTCTGAGATTCCCTGTGACGGATCCACCACTTGACCACCCTTGATCAGCAGGTCATAGCGTGCCTCGGATCGACGCTGAGCCCCGAGCAAGTACCCCCACCCTTCGGGCAGGCTGCACACCAGGGAGGAACCCACGGCGATGTGCTTCAAAAACTTTCTTCTGGTCTGATGTGTCATAGTTGCCCCCGAAACTGAGGCTGCAGTCACTCGCCCGTGGGCACGAGGCGCTTGAGTTCTTCAAACCAGTTGAGGACGATGTTGATGGGAACAGCCGTCCCTTCCGCCGGTTCAATGAGGAGAAATCTCTGGCCGTCTCTTCTGACACAGTATTGATCAAAAACGGGGTCCACTCTCACGCCCGTTTGGAAGAGGACCTTGGGGATGCCGGTCTCCAGTGTGGTACCTGCTTTCACGTCCACGGCCATCAGCTTTCCGTCGAGCTGCAGGTAGAAAAGCTCTTTTCCGTCTTTCCTCCACACCGCCTGACAGCCCCCGGCGTTGGAAACTTGACGCCTTTCAGCCAAGTCAGGGAAGGAGGCCACGTAAACCTCCCACCTTCCCGACTCATTGGAGTTGTACGCGATCCATTGCCCATCAGGCGAGAAGTGAAACTCATCTTTGTCAAAAGGTATGTCGAGCACCACCATCGGTTTTCGATCTTCAAAGAGTGGCAATGCATACACAGCCCTAGCAGAGTCGTAGACGATAAAGCGTCCATCTTGGGACCAGATTGCATCGGCGTCGGTGGAAGGATCAAACGTGAACCGGGAGAAAATGCCGCTCGACAGTTCCAGTAACCAGATGTCACCGCCGCGCTCCACCGCCACTCGCTTTTCATCGGGCGAGAGAACAATTTGCACGTACGGTCCGGATTCACCCGCGGACCCGAGCCGTTTGCTCCCTCGGTCAAACCAGACCAGAGTGCGCTCACCGCCGATGTCCGGGACATAGACGAGCGACCCGAGGCGGGAAAAGCTGAACTGCACGGCGCCCGTAGCACTACCACGTGCCTGTCGGACACCCTCCACGATCGGAACGGGGTCGCCTGTCACCTCAAGGCGCGCCACATCAAACGGCACGGCCAGCAGCGTTCCCTCCCGTGCGTAGACCAAGTGTCCTGTGGGTACGTAACGGGCATCGGTGCCTCCTCTGATCAGGACCTTCCGCTCGCTCGTCTCCAGCGACTGCGCCACGATTTGCGCCTCATCCCAACTGACGCCGCTGGCCCTGACGGTGAAAAGGACGGCCTTGCCGCCGGGCAGGATCTGCGGTCCATGGCCCCATTCGCTCTTTGTGGAGTCTACGCTGATCAGGACCTCTTTTGTACCCCCGGCGGAAGGGACCTGCCAGATGCCCTCCGGACCTTGTCCGAAGACAATCCTGTCATTGGGCCCCCAGCTCGCACCAAAGGGAATCGGAGCGTCGCATAGGGTCACCGATGCCCCACCGCTGATCGAGACTTTCTTCAGTTGGCCCCCGGCCCAAAATCCCACCCATTGCCCGTCGGGCGAGAAAAATGGACTTTGAGCGTCGGGCCCTTCGGTACCGCGGATGGGCGCAGCCTCCAGCTGATCCATGGCACGCAAGTAAAGCTGGTTGTTGGCGGTATAGACAACGTGTTTGCCGTCGGGCGAGAAAGCCACAACATGACGGCGTAGATTTGTCAGTGCCTCGTCCGGTGGCAAGGAGATCTGCAAGCGGGAAACGGGGCGCACCGTTTGGGGTATCACAGGCGCAGAGCCGTTCCACACCCTGCTTCCAAGAATCAATCCAAGGGCCAATGCAACGATTACTGAAAGTCCCCATGCAAGGGTCAATCTCGATTGTGTTGTTGGCCTGCGCTCACTAAGCGCCTGCGCCGGAGCGGTCAATTCATGGCTGGCATCTTCCAGATCAAGACGAGCGTCTCCGATGTCACGCAGGCGGCGACGTGGATCTTTTTCCAGACATCGACGTAAGAGTCGTCGAATAATCCAAGCGGTGTTCTCAGGTAGTTTGTCCCACTCTGGCTCTCCACTGAGAACCACACTCAGCGTATCCGGCACCGTCTGTGCGAAAAAGGCCCTCTGCCCCGTGATCACTTCAAAGAGCAAGCATCCGAACGCCCAGATGTCTGAACGGTTGTCTACCTGATCAGCGCGGACTTGTTCCGGGCTCATGTAGGCAGGAGTGCCGAGAATAACCCCAGCTTGGGTCTTTAGGGCTTCACGACCTTTAGTCTCAGCTGATTCTGGTTGAGTCGATTTGTCTCTGAAGGCTTTGGCCAGGCCAAAATCCAGGACTTTGACCAGTCCCTCCGGTGTGATCTTGACATTGGAGGGCTTAAGATCCCGGTGAATCATTCCTTTCGCGTGGGCGGCTTCCACTCCGTCTGCAATCTGACGGCAAACCTCTAAAGCTTCCTCTATAGGCAGCGGCCCCTTGGCCACTCGCTCAGCCAAGGTCTCACCCTCAACCAGCTCCAAAACAAGAAAGTAGACTCCATCTGCTTCCTCTAAGCCGTGAATCGCAGCTATGTTGGGGTGATTTAGAGATGCCAGAAGCTGGGCCTCTCGCTCAAAGCGCGCCATGCGCCGCGGATCCTTGGCAAAGACGTCGGGTAGAACTTTCAACGCCACGTCTCGGTTCAGCTTGGTGTCGGTGGCACGGTACACTTCACCCATGCCCCCTTCGCTGATTTTCTCTATGATCTTGTAGTGGGAGATAGTCTGACCGATCATCTGCTTTCCCTTTGTATAGGGCGAGTTCCTAGAATGCTAGACCGAGAACTCTACGAAAGCAACGAAAATCGGTTTAAGCTTGGTTGACCGGCTTGTTACTATCCTGAAATGTCGGTTGGAAAACAGAAAATCGAAGTGTAGTATGGTAAGGTATCTGAGTGCCTCGTTTCGTAAGTACGGTAACGTTTGCTGATGGGGCTTGCGAGGCGAGGTCAAGGAGCGAGGCACTAAGTTATGAGGTTTGTAATCTGGAGCTTTCGCCTGATCGCGATTTTTGGTTTGGCAAGCGTGCCTATACAGGCGGGCGGGCGCGACATTGTTGTCTTTGAACAGTCCACGCGCACGCTGGACAAGGTGACTGGTGAAGTGGAAGGGCAGGCGGCTTATCTTCCCGTGTCCTTTTTCGAATCCGCCCTGCACCTGGAACGCAAAGACCTTGCTCCGGGCCTGGTCGGTATGTGCCGAGATGATCTCTGTATTCCGCTGCCCATAAGAGCGCGCGGCGCGCAGGAATATATCTCTGCTCTGGGTCTAATTGAAGGCTTGAGTGGAGCCTATGTGTGGGATGCGGAGGGCGGTCAGCTTTTTCTTGACATGAGACCGCAGTGGCAAGAAGGGCTGTCCGAAGGTCCTGTTGACTTCTCCCTGCCCGATCTTGAAGGTCGTACTGTCCAGCTTTCTGACTTTCGAGGCAAGAAGGTAGCGATTTTTGCCTGGGCTTCCTGGTGAGCATGCCGCGGGCAGCTGCCCGGGTGGCAGCGCTTCTACACTCAGTACAAAAACCGGAACTTTGAGTTGATCTCGGTAGCCATGGACGTCCAGGGAGCTGAGAAGGCCCGCCCTTGGATGGAGAAGGCAGACGCCAGCTATGTTGCCCTGGTCGACGCTCTCAGCGAACTTGGCAGGCAGTTTGACTTCAATTTTATTCCCCTTACTCTCCTCATCGACGAAGATGGCCGGCTGGTGCGTGGACCCAAAGGGACGAGTATCGACAGGGAATCGGACCGGGCGCAAATCAGCCGCTGGATCGAGGAGGGAGAGCTTGACCCTGCTCC
>JALLOL010000058.1 GCA_027717875.1 Acidobacteria bacterium AH-259-L09
GCGGCCTGGCGACGTGGTAATACTCCTCGATGAATTCCTTGAGCAACCGTCTCAGGTGCCCTTCACTGAACACAATCACGTGATCCAGGAGTTCACGGCGTAGGATCCCGACGTAGCGTTCTACGAATGGATTTTGCCAAGGACTTCGGTAAGCCGTTCTCACTTCCTGGATTCCCGTTGCCACCAGAAATCTGCCGACCTCGTCTCCATAGATTCCATCATTGTCACGGAATAGGTAATCGGGCTGTGCTCCAAAGGGCATTGCCTCACGCAACTGCTGGATCACCCAAGCCATCGTGGGATGAGCCGTCACCGCCACGTGTACGACTTGACGGCGGGCATGATTGAGCACCACAAAGACACAAAGGATTTGGAAACGAATCGTGGGTACGGTGAAAAAATCCATTCCCCAGGAGACGTCCATATGATTGCGCAGGAAGGTCAGCCAGCTCTGGGACTTCTTCGCTTTTCCTGGAGGCTTGACCATGGATTTCCGGATAGTGTCCGCGCAGGGTGGATCCAAACCGAGCAGCACCAAATTCCCATAGATCCTTTCAGCACTCCACAGGAGATTTTCACGACTGAGTCTTCGGATCAGAGCCTGCATCTCCTGAGAAATCGCAGGACGCCCTCCTTGGTGTCGAGATTTCCAGCGCCACCATTGGCGCAAGGCACTCTCATGCCATTTGAGAACCGTCTTGGGCTGCATCAAGTCTGCCGCTGACTCCCATCCACTCCAAGCTGCTGATAGCAAGACCCACAGCAGGCGAAAAGCCGGATTAAACCGAGGACGGGGCCGTTTCTTCTGCCGGATGCCTTCTTTGTAGAACGTGAGCTGACTTCGGACGGCAACCAGTTCGCATCCCAGTAAGGCTCGATTGGGAAAAAAAGGCTGACACAAAGATCAGCGCATAGCTGAAGAGCTGCCTCCAGAATCGCAGGGATTCGAGAGCCTGGAGATAGAAGGTTTGGCATATTTTCATGCGCCAACATAACGGGAGCTGGGCAGGTGTTACAACCTTCCAAGGTGCTATCGGTAAAGGGATATCAAGTTTTTCAGGTGGACACCCATGCGGAGATTGATCGGCACCGCAATGGCGCCGGCCTTAACCACATCGACCACACGAAGGCTTTGAAGGCAACCTCAGCTTCACTCGTTCCCTGGTTGAAGGCTGGCGGGTTCGGGGGGCGTGTAGAAGCATCGGACTTTTCCCGCGCGTGGCAATACCACCACGTGCTGCTGTGGAGTTTGAAAACGGGATGAGGCTTCTGGTGGATCAGAGGATGAAGTGGGAAGAGATTACGTGCGTGTGTTTCTCAGTGTAGTTTTACACTCATTCCTGCCTTATTTGCTCTCTCACACCCGTAGGCCCAGCTCGGCCTGTTATGCTCATTATCCAGCCCGAAAAAACCTGTCTTCACCCGCTTTTCGAGCCGAGATAGACTAGCCTCAAAAAAGCAAAGTCCTATCTTATCGCCTCTTGGCTCCCTTTTTCAAATCGTTCAATGGAGCTTCCTTACACGCGACCGGAATCGCTATCAAAAAATACAAGGGGATCAATTTTTTGAATGTTGGTCTCATCTTTGATTTCTCTCCTTGGCGTCTTTACCAGTTCAATCTTACACTTTGGGGCTACGCATGGGAGTGGAGCAGTCTAGCAGCTGGACAGAAACGCAGGGGTCTACCCGCTGGCTTGGCGATTTCCATTGCCTTTAACCCCCTGAAGGTCTACCATCTACAAAAAGTCCCGTGGGGAGGAGACGCAGGTGCTCGGCAAAACCATCAGCCATTACAAGATCTTAGAGAAGCCCGGCGAAGGAGGCATGGGAGAAGTCTTTCTGGCCGAGGACACTTCACTGGATCGCAAAGTCGTCCTGAAATTCCTGCCCGACTTCATGCAGCAAGATCCCACGGCTTTGAAAGCGCTTTCTCAGAGAAGCCAAGTCCGCTGCTGCATTGGACCACCCCTATATCTGCCACATTCATGAGGTGGGGGAGAAAAGCAAGACAAATCCTTCATCTCCATGGAGGTACGTGAAAGGAGAGACCTTGAAGGACGCTTTATGAGCCCTCTGTCAGAAGCGCCAAAGAATATGTAGAACTGGCGCAGATGGCCAATGGACCTATCCCGCAGCCTGTCAGTTTTTTATACATCTGGGGAAAGGCCCTGAAAGAGTTTGAAGACGTGGCTCCGGATGTCAAAATCATCAATTTGGAGACCAGTGTAACGGCAAGTGACGATTACTGGCGGGGCAAAGGCGTTAATTACAGGATGCATCCGAAAAATATTCGGTGTCTGACCGCCGCCGGAAGGTTAGGGAAATATCGGGGTAAAATCATTGCAGTTTGAACTCGCGAGTGTGGTGTATCGTCTTCTCTAAAAGGGAAACGGCATGAGAGTGCCAGATTTTACCAAAAGCCCTTGGATTCGTTATTTCAAAAGATAGAAGCAAAACTAGATAAAATCTATCATTCAAAAAACTAAGACAAAAGGTCAACTATGGGCGCTATATCATCAAAACTTAAAAAGAGATTTTCACAATTACAGAACCGAAAAATAGTCAAAATTTCTGAAATGTCCAATGCTAAAAAAATGTCTGCCGAAGCCCAAAAGACAATTAACACTTTTGATGAACTCATAGCTAAAGGCTATGATCCTGTTCATGCGGTGTATGTGAATACTCAAAATCTACTCTCATTGTTCGCTGAGCAATTCTCAGTGCTGCCAGAAATGGAAATATTCCATGACATCATGGAAAAAGCTGAAGATATGTACTGCCCAAGTGGACCACCAATGAGTCCATTGACTGGTTCCTATTATACGTTGTGGGCTTTCTCTGACTTCAGGTTTGGTAAAGATAAAGAGTCCATTACCAGTTGTTTTATCGATTTAGCTGACATCATTCGATTCAGCCCAATGAATAAAGAGGCGGCTATTTTGCTAGATCAGTCAAGGATGGGCTTGTACGAACACAGTGGTATCGATGGAAAATTGATTGTACTAAAGGAACTGTTGACTAAAAAAGTTCATAAATGCTTATGTCCATCTGGCTATCACGGACGAAAAGGTGAGTTGTGGTATGTGCGTTTGGCTGACACTCCAATGGCCAATTTGGCTTATTCAATTGTATTAACCACACCTTATATTTTGGTCGAAATGCCAAAAATAGCATGGATTGACTATTTTGAAAGAAACTTAATTACGACAACTACGGTGGGTATGGAAAATCGTCTCCATCGGTTAATGAAGTTTGGAAAATCATGGAACTACTGGAATGAATATGTCTTTCAAGCTTATGTGAATCATCGAAGTGATGTCATATATTTGACTGGAATTCCAGATTTACCAAAAACTTTGCCTCATGCTCCAGATGAGTTGAAGGAATCAAATGGTGTGGGAAGAAATCAGCTATGCCCTTGTGGGAGTGGAAAGAAATATAAACGGTGTTGTCTTGGTATTACAGCAACAGTGTAAAACATTATCTTTCAGGCACCATCTGATTTCTTATTAGCAAATAGGTTGCCGATTATTAACAAACCAAACCGAATAATCGTCAAGCAATTGAAAATTAGAGGACCTCTTTTCTGAAGGTCATTGCGAGAACCTCCGCCACACGTTACAAAGGCAGTGACAAGAGCTTGAAGGAGATCGGTGAGGAACTGGGTGTTGCCACGATTCTGGAAGGGAGCGTACGGAAAGCGAATGACCGTGTTCGGATTGTCGTGTCCCCCCGAAAAATATTGTCCACCTTGTACAGCAACGACTTACAGAATCCTTGAGTAGGTGCTCATGGCCTCGTATCCTGCGGACCATGAGCATCAGGACCCGCCTCTTTCCGCCCATCCTCAGGACAATTTCTACACTCAAGGAAGCTGCAGGATACCTCTTCACGTGTCTATGGGCTCTTCTTAGACCAAGGGCGACTTTGGTGGCACGAGTACTGGCCGCAGAAAGCTAGTTGGCCATGTGTAAACGTCGGATAACGGAGAAGAATCAGCCAAGACCCAGATTCACCCAGGCTTTCCGGCTGCTGTGGGTGTTGCTCTCGAGGGTGTGGGATCCATGGCATCAAGTGGCGCATCTCATGCGGCCTGCGACGGTCAAGAGATGGCACACGAGAGCGTTTCGTCTCTACTGGCGTAGGAAGTCGGGAGGGCGGCGTGGCCGGCCACCCATAGCGAAGGAGATGCGGAATATGATTCGTAAGCTGAGCAGAGGGAATCCTTTGTGGAGTGCTGAGAGAATCAGGGATACCTTGCGATTGCTCGGCTATGATCCTCCTTGCAGCGACACCATCCGCAAGTACATGGTCTCCTTATATAGAAAGGTTTGTTGGCACGGTACGCCGGGAGCTCCTCGATCACCTCATTGTGCTCAGTGAAAGGCACCTGAACCGTTTGCTCAGGGAATACATCGAGCAGTACTACCATACCGGGAGGCCCCATCAGGGACTGAGCGGTCACACCCCCGTTGCCACCAAAAAGCCCGGGATGGTTAATGGGCCAACCAAGCTGATGGCGTTTCCGGTCTGCGGCGGACTGCACCATCGTTACGAACGTGTGGCGGCGTAGGACGCACACACTGCCGCTTTGTTCCCTCGACAATCCGTCCAGCACAGGAAAGGTTTGGGCATCGGCAATCTTCAACCGCCAGAAACAAACCTCTGCGCTGATCCTTGGCCGTCGTTCCTTTGTACTAGCCGGAGAAAAAACACTCAAATAGGCTTGTCCAGAGGTAGCCTGAGCTTGTGCGCACGCCCTTTCTTCTAGTCGGATGGAGTTTTTCGGGGGGACACCCCTCAAGCCGATTGGCATCGCTGCGGGCCTGCGCTGGTTGCATCTTGTTGTGTTAGTTAGCGATTCACTAACGATACTTCAGAGAAGCAACCTCGTCCGGTTGCATCCTTGCCTAATTGTTAGTAAAATCCAAACGAAGCCGGGGTAGGTGCAACCATGGAACGGACTCTCTCTCAGAACGAGGCCAAGGTGGTCCTCGACCTCCATTGGCGGGGGCAGAAGACCGTCACCCTCGCCGAGATCCGCCAGGCGCTCGGTGCCTCGGACAGCTACGCCCGCTACCTGGCCCATCGGCTCGTGAAGAAGGGCTGGCTCGAACGGCTCCGGCCGGGGCTCTACCAGATCGTCCCCCCCGACCGAGGCCGGGAGGGGGTGCCGGACCTGCACCCGCTTACCGCCGGGGCGGCTCTCGTCTCTCCATACTTCTTCTCCTTCGGCACCGCGTGCACGCACCATGGGCTGACCGAGCAGGTGTTTGCCGAGGTGTACCTGGCCTGCCTGGAGCGCCGCCGACCCGAGGTCGTCCGCGGCAAGCGCTACGTGTTCGTCACGCTCCCGGAGCGCCTGTTCTTCGGGTTCAAGGAGACCCTGGTGCTGGGGCAGCCGGTCCAGATGGCGACGCTCGAGCGCGCGCTGCTGGACGCCATCGCCAGGCCGCGCTACGCCGGCGGCATAGGGGAGGTGTCGCGCATCGCCGCTCGAGCCGGCAGCCCAGTGTCCTGGGAGCAGCTGCTCGAACTCGCCGAGCGCTGGCATGAGTCCGCGCCCGTGCAGCGCCTCGGCTACTGGCTCAATCTGCATCAGGCACCGATGCCACCAGAAATACGGGAGCGGCTGATTGGGCTCACTCGAGCAAAGAGCAAAGTCATGCTCGGGCCACGGCGGCGGTGGGGTACCTCGGGCAAGCTCGTCAGCCCCTGGAACGTCCTCGAGAATGTCCCGCGAGACATCCTGGTCCCCAAGGAGGAGCGCCCCCGGCGCCGCGTCACCTTTCCCAGGTCGGAGACGAGCCAGTGATCGCAGAGAAATTCGTCGACCTCTACGCCCGGAACAGCGGGCTGCGTGACAAGCTCCTGGCCGAGCGTGACGTGGTCCTCACGTATGCGCTGCGTGCGCTCCTCGATGCCGACGTCATGGGCCATCTTGCCTTCAAGGGCGGCACTTGTCTGCGGAAGACCGTCTTCGGCTCGACCGGCCGCTTCTCGGAGGACCTCGACTTTACGCTCTCGACCGACCGGCAGCCCGACGACGTCCTGGTTCAGGTCGTCGAAGTCTTCAACCAAGAGCATTACGGGATCACGTTCACCTTCGACGAGTACTACAAGACCGATGACGCTGAGTCCTTCGGCGGCGACGTGCTGTACCGACATGCCTGGAATGAGCAGGGACGGTTTCGCTTGCAGGTTAGCCTGCGCGAGCGGCCGACCCTGGTACTCGCGTCGGCTCCCATGAAGCACCAGGCGTACTTTCCCCATCTCGAGTTCGAGCGGTTCGAGCTGCCTTCGCTCCAGCTCATCGAGATGATTGCCGAGAAGGTGCGTGCCGCCTTCCAGCGCGCCAAGGTCCGCGACCTGTACGATCTTCATTGTTTCGCCGCGACGCCCTTCGACGCCGAGCTGCTCCGGCGGCTTGCCGTGCTCAAGCTCTGGCAGGCGCACGACCCGTTCGACCCGGAGGCCTTCTTCGGGCGCCTTCGGGACGCGCTCTACGACTGGGAGGACCTCCAGCGCCTGCTCCGCACCGGCGAACGCATCGATCCCGCCGAGATCATCGGGACGGTCGAGCGCCGATATCGCGTGCTCCGAGCCTTAACCGAGCTTGAGCTGCAGGTCATCGCCGACGCCAGAAGCGGATGGAACGAGTCGCTGGCCGATCGGCTTCGCGCCGAGATCCGGGCGTTGGTCCCCCAATGATTTCCTTCTTACGAAACGGGAACGGACGGACGCGGTGCGTAATGGTCTTCGGGTTGGAAGATAGGGCGCGATGGGTTGTAATCGTCGTGGAGCCAGAGGCGAATTTGGATTCGGCGACCTTGACGGTGCCGGCGGCAATTGCCGCAGCGAATCCGCCAGGCCGATAAGGAACCGCGGAGTGTCACTCCGCTGTTCGCAAGAGACGAAACATGTTTCTGTTTTGTTTCCGCTCGAGATGATGATCCGGACTGAGCAGGAATTTCAAATTACACAAATCAATGTCGTCCTCAACTGGTTTGGAGAACTCAAGCGGCTGGTGCCGACGGAGTGAATTTACCTGCTGTATGTCCGCTAGAATGGACCCAGTGCGCTTTGAACTTCCGATATATGGGCTGAGATCCTGCCTCCGATTCTAATTACCTTCAACTCGCTGTAAGCCTATCGGACGCCCTGCAAGCGGTCAGAGTTTTCA
This sequence comes from Acidobacteria bacterium AH-259-L09, assembly GCA_027717875.1. The sequence continues at coordinate 7,184 of JALLOL010000058.1, forward strand.
GCCTCCGGAGGATTGAGCAGCTCGGCTAGCCAGCGCCTCCTTCACTCGCTCCCGCGTGAACGGTACCTCTCGGATACGAGCGCCGGTGGCATCGAAGATCGCGTTGCCAATCGCCGCCGCAGCCAGCGTGATTGTGGTCTCACCAGCCCCCATCGCCTCCACGTCGGCACGGTTGATCAGTATCGTTTCCATCTCCGGCACCTCGAAGCCCAGCGGCAGGCTGGCGTACGTTTGCCAGTCCACCGACGTCACCTTCTCCTCGTCCCACGTGACCTCTTCGAGGAGCGCGCGGCTCATTCCCTGGAGCGTGCCCCCTTCGATTTGGTTCCGCAGTCCGTCGGGGTTCGAGATGGGACCACAATCCATGCCGGCCACGAGGCGCTTTACCGCAACGGCTCCGGTGTCTTGATCGACCTCAACTTGGGTCGCCAAGGCGCAGTACCCGTTGTCACCCTCATACAGCACGCAAGCGATCCCGCGGCCGGTCGCAACTCCGCTCCTGGCGATATCCTGCCTGGGGGAGGGACGGCTATCCCAGTTGGCCTTCTGCGCCACGGCCTTTAGGACCTCGATCAACCGTGGGTCGCTCAGGTGATCGAGTCGGAAGGCCACAGCATCAGCGCCCACCTGCGCCGCCACCTCATCCATGACGGACTCGTGAGCAAAGGTATTCTGGAGTCGTGAAGGAGATCTCAGGGGTCCCGTGAAGAACGGCGATCTGACGTTGTGCGTCAGCACCCGCTCGCTCTTGACGGTTCCGGTGCCCCCGCACCTGCCACCGACGCACCCGGCAACGTATGAAGGTGCGGCATTGCTGCGGTTACGGTACGCGCCCCTGGGATCCGGCGCCGGCATTCGTGGAGTGAACACCGCTGGCTTGAAGCCAGCGAGGAAACCGGTGACAACATTCCCCGGAGTCCCGCTGCGCGGCCGACTGCCCAACGTTGGGTACCAGGCCTCGTGGTCCCAGGCGAGAATCCTTCCCTGGGTGTCAACTCCCACGCGCTGATCGATGACGTAAGCGTATCCATAGTTCTCCCACGCCATTTCGTCCCGTCGCGTGAGCTGCACACGCACCGCCCGACCCACCGCTTGAGACAGCAGCGCGGCGTCGTACGATACGGTGTCGGCGCCGTTAATCCCGTAGCAACCGGATCCCATCTTGAAGATGATCCTCACCTCCTGTGGCGACACGCCCAGGATCATCGCCGCTGTCTGTCGCAGCGGATGCACGGCCTGGGTCGCCGACCAGATGGTGGCTTTCCTGCCCTGTACATCGGCAACCGCGCAGGAGCTGCCGACCGATCCGTGCATCTGATACGGATACCGATAGGTGGCGCTCACGACGCTGGCTGCCCTCGCAAGTGTCTCATCCACATCTTTGGAATCCACGACAAGCGTGTCACGGGTCGGGGTCTGATGTCGCAGCTGCTCGTGGAAGTCGCCATGGCTCGGCAGCCCAACGCCCGAACTCCACTTGCATGCAAGCTTGCGGGCGGCCTGGATCGCCTGCCAGGGTTTCTCAGCGACCACGCCCACGAAGTCGTTCTTAACAACGACCTTCACGAGTCCAGGAAGGTCTCCAACCGAACGCTCGTCCACGCTGACCAGCGTTGCTCCCACAACGGGTGGCCTGACCACTCTGCCGTGCAGCATGCCGGGGACACGCACGTTGTGCACGAACTCGAAACGGCCGGCGACCAAGGCCGGGATCTCCGAGCGTGGCACCGCCTTTCCGAGCACGCGCCACTCGCTCGGGTGTTTGCGCTTGGCACCGCTGTCCAGCTGAAGGCTGAACTTCTTCCCTCCGACCAGGGCCCCATATCCCACGCTCCTGGAGGGATCGGTCCGGACGCTGATCACACCATCTTCGACCGTGAGCTGCTCGACGGGAACCTGGAGACGTTCTGCTGCTAGGCGCAACAGCGCTTCACGAGCCGTTGCACCGGCCTGGGCCAGGTTGCTTGTGTTGAAATTGGCCGGGTGTGACTGGCTACCGGATGTGGTGCCCTGATCGGGGGTCAGCGCGGTATCGCACTGAATGAGGGTCACGTGATCGAACGGTACGGCGAGCTCTTCAGCGATCAGCTGTGTCTGAGCAGTGTACAGACCCTGACCGAGTTCACACTTGCCGGTGTAGGCTATCACCCGCCCGTCGTCGCCAATCGCAATCCATGAGTCGAGCTGGTCGCCTGACACCCCGAGATTTTGAGCTGCTGCGGGTCCTGATGCCAGTATCCTCGACGCTCTGGCCACGCTGAAGCCGACAATCAAGACGCCGGCCCCCTTGACAAAGTCCCGGCGGGACAACCCGCTACGGTTCAGCGCGGCAAGGGCATCCGTAGTCAAGGTCGGCGGGTCGGCGGCGGCTGGTCTCTTCCTCATACTCCCGCCTCCCGTGCGTAGCGCTTGATGGCCCGAAGCATGCGAACGTGCGCGAAGCAACGGCACAGCACCGTCGACATTGCCTGCCGCATCTGCTCGTCGCTGGCCTTCGGGTTCTCATCCAGCAAGGCTTTCGCCGTCAAGATCACACCGCTGAGACAGAACCCACATTGCGTGGCCTGCTCATCGATGAAAGCTCGCTGAATTGGGTGCGGCTTCTCGGCCGTTCCCAACCCTTCCAGTGTGATGATGTCCGCTGCATCCATCGTCCCCACGGGCGTGACGCAGGAGCGGATTGCCCGCCCTGCTGCAATGACCGTGCAGGCCCCGCACTGTGCGAGGCCACAACCAAACTTCGGCCCACGCAGCTCGAGGTCGTCGCTCAGCACGTACAGCAGCGGTGTCGTCAGGTCCACGTCCAGGGTGTGAGAACGACCGTTGACCGTCAGGGTAATCGCGCTCATGTCGTTTTCCCTCCTGTGTGATGTCCCCGCGGCACCTTCCCGAGTCGTGTGGCAATTGACATTTCAAGTCTCCTTTTTGCAATTCAGTTGGAAGACGGATAGAGAAGGTGACCCCTGTTTTTGACACGAATCTGGTAGAGGTTCTTGCCGGCTGTCACATACAGGGTCTTTAGATCCGGCCCCCCCAAAGTGCAGTTTGTAACGGTGTCTTCCGGGATGGGAATTCGCTTCAGTAGTTCACCCGCGGGGCTGATGATGTAGATCCCGGCATGGTTTTCCGGTGGATTGTTATTGTTCCCTGCCGCCCCATAGATGTTGCCTTCCACATCAATCGCCATACCGTCAATCCCTCGGCCACTACCGAAACTATAGATCGACCGTCCATTGGAAAGGCTGCCATCCTCCTGGATGTCAAAGGCCATAAGGCGAGCCTCCCGCATCGGTTCAGACTTGGTGTCGGCCACGTAGAGCATCTTGCCGTCCGGGGAGATGATAAGACCATTCGGTTTATGAATATCCGGCTTCGTCGCTACGCGGGTGAGCGAGCCGTCCGGGTCGATCCGATAGACATCTTCCGTTTCCAGCTCCCGGCCCGCCTGACTGCCATAGCGAGGATCGCTGAAGTAAATGCCCCCTTGGCGCTCAATCACGAGATCGTTAGGACTGTTCAATCTCTTGCCCTGGTAACGTTCGGCCAGCACCTCAACCTTGCCGGTTGAGAGGTCCATGCGAGTGATGCGTCGGCCACCGTCTCTTCCATTTCCTTCGCAGGCAATGAGCCGACCCTCGGCGTCGAATGCCAGACCGTTGGCCCGGTGACTGGGTCGCCTGAACTCACTCCACGAGCCGTCCGGGCTCCACTTGATGATGCGAGTGCCCCGGATTTCACTGAAGTAGACGTTACCCTCCGCGTCAGCTGCGGGACCCTCCGTAAATGCAACCGACACAGCTATCTGGAGCTCGGCGCTGGACTCCAGCGGAGACATCAGCAAATTCTCCGGTGCGGCCATCTGCGGGGATTCTGTTGGAGCTGGCGAGCAACAGACCACCAGCGTGTAGACCAAGCCCAAGACGAAACAAACGCCCTTCACGGGTTGACTCCTCCTTCAAGTTAATGGTTCTCGCGACTTGACGAAATGCAGCACACGATTTTCTAGCAAAGGAATATCATATCGCGCCAAGCATGTCATTGGATTCTCACGGTGACGCCATGCTTTCGGCCGATTTCCTCCATCTCCGCCGCCGTGAGTGGAGGAAGCTGTGTGCCTGGAGGCGCTCCAGCATCGCGGAAGAAGCGCTCCAAACCCGGCGGCGCAACCACCCAGATGATTTCCGCACGCTGGTCACCGGTGTTGTCCACACCGTGCCAGACTCCTTCTGGAATGTAGACGGTGGTACCCGGCTCGAGCGTCACACGTTCATCGTCCAGGATGGCTATCCCATGCCCGTTATGAACGAAGAGTATCTCATCCTGATGCTCATGCTGGTGGACGGGAATGCGGTACCCGACCTCCATCTGCTGAGTGCCCATTGCGACCCGCATGGAGCCGGTGTTAACAGGGTCCACTTTAATCGTGACTCGTCCACCACCGGGACGACGCAATAGAAGCACTTCCCCCTCATTAGGTTGAAGCACAAACCCGGCGGGTTTCTCTCCTTCCGTTTGCTCTCTTGTGGGCTCTTCCATCGAAGAGCAAAATAGAAGCAGGGCTGCAAGTGACAACAAGACCACCATGCCAACAACAGCGTTGATCGGTTTCATACCTCCTCCATTGTTTTGTGACCCAAAATCCCGAAATTGAGCGGCCGGTCTCGAGAAGACGTCTGGGATGAAGCGGTCGGTGTGCTGACTCACTGCTCGATTGAAGCAAAGTTTCTAGTCCGCATTTCTCACACCCGGTCGTC
>JALLOL010000059.1 GCA_027717875.1 Acidobacteria bacterium AH-259-L09
GAATATTTACGTGCCTTAGAAATGAGGGTACGATTACACGGGGACTCGAATTGCCAAGGAATTGTCAACGCTCGCTTACACATCCCATTCTGGTAGAGTCCACCAAACTCTTTCAAAACGTGCCAGCCGCCGCTCAAGGCACGGGGCTTCACGGGTAGCGGAGTTGCTCCGCCGGCGATGCCTTAGTGCCTTGAAATGATTGTGAGGTGATACAGACTCTGTTAAGATCGCTGCTGAAGGGTTCTTCCCACAATCTGAAGGTTTACACAAGGAGGTAAAACCATGCCCACTTATGTCACACTGATCAACTGGACCCAGAAAGGGATTGAGAATGTCAAGGACAGTCCTTCCCGACTGGACCAGTTCAGGCAGGCCGTGAGCGCAGCAGGGGGTGAGGTGAAAACTTTTTACATGACGATGGGATCGTATGACTTGGTGACGGTTGTTGAGGTGCCAGATGATGAAACCTATGCCAGGTTAATGCTTTCCACAGCATCACTGGGCAACGCACGCACCCAGACGCTTCGCGCCTTCACAGAAGAGGAATACCGGAACATCATTGCCGGTCTGTCCTGATACCAGCTTGATACCTTTACCAATCCTTTGCATCTTTTAAATAACGTTAAAGGAGGGCAGGATGCGAAAACAATTGTTGGTTATTCTTGCAATAGCCTCACTATTCTTTGCTTCTTCAACCGACTTATGGGCTCAGGGAAAGGGAAAAGGCCGAGGAGGCCAAAAATCTACTGTTGGCCGGCAAAAAGCGGGTCGGAATCAGCGCGCTCAACGCCGAGCCCCCGATCGGAATCGCAAGCGAGAGAAAAAGTCCTTATCCAGGGCTAATCTGAAATCCGGCGCGTTTGGCAAGCTCCAGAGCATCACCGCCATGGACAGCCGGCAGCTGCAGTCTCTTTATGAAAGCAGCAGTGCTCGAAATTTTGGCCAGTTTGCCTCGGCGATTATGGTCTCAGAAAAGCTGGGGCTGGATCGAAACCAGGTCCTTCAAGGGTTGCATGACCAAGGCCTGGGTCAAGTCGTGAGAAATCTTGGAGTCGATCGTAGAAAGGCTAACGCTGCGATGAAAGAGGTACGGGAGGAGCTGAAGCAGGACAGGAAAGGGAAAGGCAAAAGGAAAACGGCGCAGTAAAGCCTGACCGGTCAAACTCTTTGGAATTGCGCAACTCTCAGATGTCTTCAGCCGGAAATTGGAGAGATTGGTGACTTGCGACGCTCGCGCCTGACGATATAGGCCAGCTTCGAGCCGTCAGAAGTAATAATTGGAAATCCTTTCGTTCTACCTATAAACAACACATTCCTTTGCCACCACCATTTTGCAACATTGTATGGTCGGCGATAATCTTCGAGGGAGCCCTCCTGGCGTTGGCGTGCGCTCTGGGCTGGCTGCTCGACTATCCGCCGTTTGAACAAATCCATCTCAGGTGGCAAGCCGTGGCTCGGGGACTGGTCGCCACGTGCCCTCCGCTCTTGGCATTATTGTGGTGCATACGCTCACAATGGGGGCCCTTTCATCGGCTATTGCGCGAGGTCGAGGAGACGCTCGTCCCCCTGTTCGCTGGCTGTTCGGACTTCGAGTTAGCCCTGATCTCGATTTTGGCCGGGTTCGGCGAGGAAGCTCTATTCCGCGGAGCCATCCAGACCACTCTTGCCAATTTGTTCAACCCGTGGCTGGCCTTAGCGGTGGCGAGTACGCTATTTGGGCTTGCTCATTTTATTACACCGACCTATGCCGCGCTTGCGAGCTTGATTGGGCTTTACCTTGGCTGGCTTTCCATGGTCTACAATAACCTCCTGTTGGCCATCATCGTGCACGCCTTGTACGACTTCGTGGCATTGATGTACTTGGTGCGGAAGTACAAGGCACGGCACGAGGACGAACCACCGCCCGGCTCGGTTAACCGGCTGCGAGAAAACCCCAGGGCGTGAGCAAATGGGAGTTTTGGTTGACAGTGATGTCCTGGTTGATGTGGCAAGAATGAATCAAAGTGCTATCCAGGCTTTACCGGTTCGCCTCATTCTCTATCTTGACGGCATCCCTCTCCTTTAGGGTTCGGAGGGCTTTATAACTGCCCGTGATGATCTCATTTCCCTCTTTCAATCCCGAGAGCACTTCGATTTCAGTGTCGCCCGTAATTCCGGTCTTCACCTCGATGAACTCAGCCTTGCCCTCATTCACCACAAAGACTCCTTGAAATTCCTCTGGCTCGCGTTTCTTTGCCTCTTTCTTGTCTTGATGAACATCCTTCTTGTTCGCTGCTTCGCTGCCCTCGAGTTTAACTATGTTGCCCTTTTCATCCACCTCGAACTCGCGTATCGCCAGCGCCTGTATGGGGATGGCGAGAACGTCTTCTCGAATAGCTGTTGTGATTTCGGCTGTACAGCTGAGCCCAGGGCGCAGTGTCGCGGGTGGGTCATCCAGTTGAATCACTACCTTGAAGTCTTTCGCTTCCTGCTGTCGTCCAGCTGTGTTAATCGCGGAGTTCCCAATCTCGGTGACAGAGCCTTTAATGGGTGTATCGGGGAGCGCGTCAACCTTCACCTGAGCTTCCTGCCCAAGCTTTACGTTCACGATATCGGTCTCATCTACTTCAATTTCCGCCTCGATAGTCGAGAGATCGGCAATCTCCATCAGAGTGGCTGCAGGGTTATTTAGAGTTCCCGGCACCGCTCTTTCTCCGACTTCCACATTCAATTTGGTGATCACCCCGCTCAACGGAGAGCGAATGACAGTCTTTGACAGTAGATCTTGATTACGAGCCAAGAGAGCACGGTTTTGTTCGACGCGGCTTAAAGCACTTTTGTATGCATTCCTCACCTGCTCCAAGATCACTACAGAGACCGCCAACTGGGCTTTGGCTTGATCTAAACGTGCTTCGGCCGAAGCGAGAGCCGTCTCCGCTCTTACCAGGTCGTTTTTAGCCGCTTCGTAGACTTCCCTGGAAATAAGATTGTCTTCGTACAATTGCTGCTTGCGATCAAAAGCGTTCTGGGCGATCCCCAGAGTCTTCTGGGCACCCAGGAACTCAGCTTCCATCACACGGACATTGGCTCGGTCGCGGTCAAGATTGGATTTCTGAAGAGTAATCTGAGCCTTCTGGCTAGCGGCCTCCGCAAGAGCAACTTCAAGCAAGGCTTGCTGAGCGCGTGTTTCAGCTTCGCTTTGAGTCGGGTCAATCCGAAGGAGCAAATAGCCCTTCTCAACCCGGTCTCCCTCTTTGACATGCAAATCCGTAATAACGCCGGCGATTTCAGCCTGCAACTCCACGTATTCCTTGGGTTTAATTTCCCCGGATGCGGAGGCCTTGGAGACCAGGCGATTTTTCCGTTCCACTATTGCGGTTTGAACGGAGACCACCTGAACCCTGTGTGCATTGATACTATAGCCGACAATAGCGCTGAGGATAACAAGTACAGCGACGCTTATTAGAATCTTACTTTTGATACCCACTTGGTCTTTGATTCTACTACATGAAGAGCAATTGCCGACCCAATGCTCATCCCGCGCTTGTTTTTGAGGCTGCTCAACCATCGTCGAGAAGGTCACCGTTTCTCGCTTCTTTCAGAGACCACCAAAAAAGCTTCAAGAATTTATGCTGCCTTCCCAGAGAGATTCTATTTTTGCTTCTCGTCTTCTAATTGAAAGACGGATTCTCCCACGAACAAACCGCCCCTTTTGTAGCGTATGATAATAGATGGAGGGCGAAAAATTATTTCGCTCGACCTGACGCTGGCAGTTGACTTCTTTGTTATGAAACTTCGCGCAAACCTCTTTTGGGAAGCTACTCAAATCGCCTTTCAGTCGATTTGGGGCCACAAGTTGCGGAATTTCCTCACGCTCCTGGGGATTATTATCGGAGTTGCCTCGGTTATGGTGGTCGGTGCTGCCATCAAAGGTGCCGAATCCTACGTTCTCGACACTGTCTCGAAGACACTGGGCAGTAACTCGTTTGTGCTGTCCAAATTTGGTCACGTCGGTCAACTGAGTGAAGAAGAATGGGAGCGGATAGTCCGCCGCAACAAAGACCTCCTGCTAGAGGACGTCGACTTCGTGGAAGAGCGCTGCAGCGATTGCTCCGTGGTCTCCGGTGAGATCACCAGTAGACATACCGTCTACTACGGGGCAGAGGAAATGTACAACGTTCGAGTCGGAGGCGTTACTGAGAACATCGTCTTTCTTAGAAACCTCACTGTGGTAGAAGGGCGTTTCTTTTCCCGACATGAAGAGCACCATTCCCGTTTCGTGTGCGTAATTGGCCGGGACCTAAAGGAGAAGTTTTTCCCTAATCTGGACGCCTTGGGACGTGAAATCAAGATCCGCAATGAACGCTTGCAGGTCATTGGGGTTTTAGAAAAACTGGGATCGGCCTTCGGTGTGAGTCTTGACAGCGTCGTGTATCTTCCCATCACCACTTACCGGAAAATCTTCGGGTCCCGCAGAACCATCACCATCCGGGGATCATCCACCAATCAAGAAAGCTTTGAATCGGCCCTTGACCAGGTTCGTGTGGCCATGCGCATTCGTCACAAGTTAAAGCCGAATGAGGAGGAGGACTTTGGGCTGGTTTCAAGTGAAGAGATCAACTCTATAGTGAAGGAGTTTGTAGGAGCCGTCGCCATGGTCATCACGCCTGTTACGCTGATCTCACTGGTGGTCGCGGGGGTCGTTATCATGAACATCATGCTCGTTTCCGTCACCGAACGCACCTTTGAGATCGGTCTTCGCAAGGCCCTCGGAGGCCGTCGCCGAGACATACTCTATCAATTCCTCATAGAGTCCTTTTTCCTGGCATCGCTGGGCGGGCTACTCGGGTTAGGGCTGGCCTCGATTATCGCACGGACGGTGGAAGTCTCAACGCCGATCCCCATGAGGATTAGCGCTGGATACATCATCCTGGCCATCGGCGTGTCCGGGGGAATCGGCATTATCTGTGGGATCTATCCGGCCATGAAGGCCTCGAAACTGGATCCGATCGTGGCGATCGCGGCAGAACGATGAATAAAACGCAATACCTGGAAAACATCAGGATGGGTTTGAATACACTGCGCAGCCACCCACTGCGCAGTTTCCTGACGGTCCTGGGGGTGATTATCGGAGTGATGACCGTCATTGTAATTTCCTCAATCCTGACGGGAATGCGGAGCAACATTCTCTCCCTTGTGGAAGAATATGGCACAGATAACATCTATGCCTTCCACCTGAGCACCGGACCACAGATCGGACCGCGAGATCGAAAGGAGTGGATGAGAGACCCATTAACTGTAGAGGATGCTGAAGCACTCAAAACTCAGAGCGATTCCATCAAGGATGTAGCGTACTGGGGGTTCGGTCGGCGCTTTAACTCAACCATCCAGTACCGAGGACAAACTTATCGCAGGGCTGACCTTCAAGGGGTATCACCGAATCTGATCCATGCCTACAACGCAGCTCTCTCGGAAGGAAGGTTTATCACTAAAGCGGACAATCTGCATCACAAGGCGGTTTGTGTTCTAGGGGTGAACGTTGTCGAAGCCTTGTTTCCTCATCATCAGCGAGTGGTTGGCCGAGCCATCACAATTGGAGGCCATAACTTTACCGTGGTCGGCGTATTGGAGAAGCGCAAAGCGACTTTTTTCGGCGAAAACGATGAAGATAATCTGGTCCAGATTCCATACCGCACCTTTCGCAAACTTTCCCCCAGAGATGATTTCTTACTGATCATGATTCTGGCCAGATCAGGGCAACTTCAAACAGCTCTTGATCACACCGAGATGATTTTGCGCCGGCAGCGGGGGCTGAGAAGCGATCAGGCCAATGACTTTGATATCACCACATTTGACAAACTGGTCGATCAATTCGACGCCATTGTGGGGGGAATTGGACTTGTTGCCATTGCCATCTCTGCAGTAGGCCTTATGGTGGGCGGAATCGGGGTCATGAATATTATGCTGGTTTCAGTGACTGAACGCACCCGGGAGATCGGAGTGCGCAAAGCGATCGGAGCCAAGCGCCAGGACATTGCTTCTCAGTTTCTTTTCGAGGCTATCACCCTGACCACGGTGGGAGGTGTTCTCGGAATTCTGGTGGCCATTTTGGTCAGCTATGTTGTGATCTGGTTCCTTCCAGAATTGCCGGCCTCGATTCCAATATGGGCGGTGATCACTGGTTTTATGGTGGCGGTTTGCGTCGGCCTCATCTTCGGAGTCTGGCCGGCTGTGAAGGCATCACGCCTGGATCCCATTGAGTGCTTGCGCTACGAGTAAGGTTTATGATTAGACGTTGCACCTTGAAGGCTAAAAATTTTTGACAATACGGACGGCGTTGTGAGGAAGGTTCTGAGATGAAAAAGGCTGATGCACTGAAGGGGGAGTTGCGAAACATTTGGAACCGGAAGCTCTATCTCTGGTGGCGGTATTATAACGAGGAATATCTATCAGGAGCGCTCAAAGCGCCCCTGATTCGAGTGGGACATGGAGAGCACGAGCTCGGGCGCTGGGACGGTGCAAGGCGAACGCTAACCATTTCCGAAGCCCATATCATACAGGACCCCTGGCTTTCCGTGATGGATACATTGCGCCATGAGATGGCCCACCAGTATGTGGAGGAAATCTTAAAGGTGGTGGATGAAGGTCCCCACGGATCGGCTTTTCAACAGGCGTGCAAGCGGCTGCGCTGTATCCCCCAGGCAAAGACCGGACGGGACGAGTTTAGGAATACACAGGGCCCCGTTGCCGGAGACGAGAAGATTTTGCGGCGGCTGCAGAAGGTACTCTCGCTTTCCAACAGCCCCAATGAGCACGAGGCTCAGGCTGCCGTTCAGAAGGCGCGGTATTTGCTGCTCAAGTACAGCATCGATCTTACGGAGTTAGACGAGGAGCGCCAGTTTGGTACGCGTAGCCTCGGAAACGTCAAGGGGCGGCGGATGCCCTACGAGCTCTGGTTGGGGTCGATTTTGAACGAGTTTTTCTTCGTGGAAGTGCTCTGGGCACACAGTTATGACGCTTTGCGCGATCGGACGGGATCGGTGCTGCAGATTTTTGGTACGCCTGCCAACCTGGACATGGGCGAATACGTCTACCACTACCTCTTGAAGCTGCTCGACCGTTTGTGGGGTGAATACAAGGCAGCCAACGAGATACGCTCCAATAAGGAGCGGCAACGATATTTCGCAGGTGTGTTGGATGGGTTTTACCAGAAGCTCGATGAGCAGGAGAGGACACTCCAGGAGTCGTATGCACTGGTGTGGAAAGGGGATCCCAAGTTGCAGGCGTTTTACCGGTATCTGCACCCAGGCGTGCGGACGCGATACTGGGGTGGGGTTTGCCCAACGCAGGTCTATCGGGACGGCCTCGAACAGGGCGGGCGGGTGACTATCCAGCAGCCGATTGCCGAGCCCACAACTAGCTTCGGCGTCTATCTGACGGAGTGAGGAAAGAGGGGAAAAGAGGTCACCTTTTCAACCTGCAAATTTTCCACATGCCTAAGGTGAGCACCGGCACGACAAATACCGCGATAAACACATATGTAAGTAGGCCATATCCTTTCGCGATCAAGTCAACCAATCCAATAGTTGAAGCAGCAAAGATCGCTGTAACCAGGATGCCAATAGCAATGGCTGGACGTAGTGGTTTAGGCATGTGCTTGCCCTTTTCCTTATAAACCTCCGCGATCCTTTCGTTGATCGCGTGAATCATCGCAGTTCCGGTCTCAATGAAGGTACCAAATAGAACGATTTGAAAAAAATAATGGAAATACGGCGCATCAATACCCGTCAGTATATAGTTGATGGGAACCGTCTGTTGTACGATTTCCGGATAATGACCGATGACGGCGAAAAAAAACAAAGCTCCAGGTACCATGGCGATGGGACCAGCCAACAGGCCGGCCGTCAAAGCCTCCTTGCGGTTAACAACGTGGCGAGTGCAGAAAAGTATTGCCGGAATGGCAGCGACGTTATAACCGGCATAAGTCACCCCAGCCTTAAACCATCCGCTTCCCAAACCAGCAGCGCTCAGGTTCATCGTAATCTGATCGCCAAAACTGGAAAAACACAAAAAAACGAAGATCGCATAGGTACCGTATAATACGAACGACCATCCGGCCAAGACATTTTCTATGACGGAGCTACCGTAAAAGACAAGAATTCCAATAATCAGCATCATGCTTATTGTGCCAATATCCTTATCAATACCGAAGTTCTCCTGGACAACTGAGCCGGAAGCGGCACCAAGAACGGACAGGGCCACCGTTATGAGTAAAAAATAGGCCAGTTCGAATGCAATCCAGCCTCTGCCCAGTAGATGGCTGAAAAAACTCCTGTAATCATAGCTGCGGGTGATTCGAGCAAATTCAAAACTTGCCGCCGCCACAAGGCTCCATACGAGCATTGCGATGCCGATTCCGAGCAATCCGCCCAACGGTGTATCGGTCAGAAAGAATTCCACCAATTCACGGCCTGTCCCGTATCCTCCACCGATCACCACAGACTGAAATACGAGACCGGGAAGAAAGTACCTTTGCAAAAGATTTGATTTCATCGATTTTTCCCTGTCTCGAATACGTTCTCCGTTTCGCCATTCCCTGTCAATCTCCGTCGGATTTGATCGACGTTCCTTGGGGTGGCTAGTTTTCAATCCGGTAGAGGTGGGTTTTGGTGCGGAGGTAGAAGGCTTTACCGACGATCGCGGCGGAGGCCATGAAACCATCATCGAGATGATTCTCTGCCAGGATCTTAAACTCCCATCCCGGTTGGATGGCGCTGATCTTACCTTCTTCACTGAAGAGCCAGATCTTGCCATCAGCATAGACAGGTGAAGCCGAGTAATTGCCGCCGATCCGGGCCTGCCAAACCACTTCGCCCGTCTTAGCCTCAACACAAATGGCAATACCTGTATCATTGATCATGTGAATCAGATCGCCGATCACCAGGATGGACGGTTTATTGGGCACCCCGCGTTTCACTTTCCACGCGATATGGGTATCGGTTATGAGGCCCTTACCACCGCTGCGGACGGCAAATAACTGGCCTCTGGCGAATCCGGTGGGGTAGAAAATCATCCCGTGACCGATCACCGGCCGTGTGCTGGCCGAGTGTTGTCCTCGCTCCTCCACGCGCCAGATTTCCCCGCCGTTCAAAGGGTTGTAAGCATAGGCAGCCTTGGCTCCCAGGCTGATCAGCTCCAACCTTCCATTGATTATGGCGACGTGGGGCGTGGAGAAGGCTTTACGCCAGTCCCCATCGGCCAGGGGTTTCCCGTTTTCATCCAGATCCTGGAAGTCGATGGATCGTTTCGTCCGCCACACAGTCCTACCGGTCTGCTTGTCCAATGCAATGACGAATTGATGGTCGCTGCCGTCAAAATTGATAATCAGGAGGTTTCGGTACAAGATGGGTGAGGATCCGGCCCCGCGAAAATGATTACATTCGATGTCGCGTCGCTCCCAGAGGACTTTGAAGCTTTTGGTGTCAATGCAGGCGGTGCCGGGCGAACCAAAAGTGACATAGACTCGCCCTTCCTCGATCACCGGAGTCGGCGACGCATAAGAGTTAAACGGATGGCAGAACTGCGGCTCGGCCACGTCGAAAAGTTTCAAGTCCTTGATGATCCGACCGGTATCGCGGTCTATGCAAAGGGCGTACAGTCTGTGGCCATCCCGGGTGGCTGTCGTTACCCAGATTTGATCTCCATAGATGACTGGCGAGGACCAGCCGCGGTCGTGTATGGGCGTTTTCCAGACCACGTTCTTGGTCTCGCTCCAATGTAATGGCAAATCCCGGGCACCCGAGTGACCGTTGCCAGACGGACCACGGAACTGCGGCCAATGGTCGGCGGCAAAGGCAAGGGAGGTGTAGAGGATGAGTAAGAGTAATGAAACTGTTCTTTGCATAAGCACACCCATACCGCTCAGCGAGGAATCCCCGGACTTACGGACTTACGAGGGCTGCGGCAAACACGTTTGTGGTAAAAATGCGAAGGCGCTCATGCCCCCGGCCGATGCCGATATCGTGGTCTTTAATCCCGAAACGATCCAGGACCTCGCCACCTACGAATTGCCTGCTCAGTACAGCCGCGGTGTGAAGTACCTCCTGGTGTCCGGGACGATTGTGGTTGACGACGAAAAGCTGGTCGAGGGCGTGGCTTCCGGTCGCGCACTGGTCTCGGGCCGGCGGAGGAGGTAGGCAGGGTCTGACCCCCAACTTCACCCCTGACTCCTCCCCGCTAGGGTTTGTGGCTCTTGGCGGAGAGCTGCACTTCAATGCCGTCCGGATCTTTGAAATAAATCCGTTGCGTCCCACGAGGCTGCCGTGGGTTCAGTCCTTCCTTCTCTAGGATGTCCTTGGCTCGCTCGACGTCATAGCCGTCCACCGCTAGGCAAAAGTGGTCCATTCCTGCTTTTTCTCGACGGAAAAGTGCCAGAAAGCCGCTGCGCAGATCAAGAAAACAGGAATTTTCGTTCTCACGCACCGCAGGCATCCCGAGCAAGCGGCCGTAAAATGCTTTGGACCGACTGAGGTCGGTGACGCGCAAAGCGACGTGGTTCACCGCGGCTGCCTGAAACGGACTGCCTGCCGCAGTGGCAGAGCGCCCGCTGGCTGCCACTGTGAGCAGGGCCATGAAGCTGCCGATGACTTCTCGTCGCGACAGACGCCCTGATTCGAAAGCCTCCAGAATTTGAGTGATTGTAGCCTCCATGAAAGTCTCCTTTCCTTGACTGAAGTTAGATGTCCCATGCACCCAGCATCTTGCGAATCAGCACAATTTGGCCCAGATGGTAGGCATTATGGTCGGCAACCAACAGAGCCTCTCTGAGAATCGCTTGCCCGTCTCCGTGGGGAATGGGAGCAAACAAATGGATGGAAGGATCGCTGACGAGATCCTTCATGGCCTGAAGGTCTGAGCAAAAGGCCTCGATGCTGTTCTGCCAAGCAGAGTCATCAGAAGGTGCATCACTCTCAGGCCAATAGCCACCGGGCCATTCAGGGGAAACGTGCTCAGAGTTGCGGCTGAATTCGAGAATGTCCCATTGGGCTATACGCATGTGTTCAAGAAGTTGCCAGATCGTATAGGGCAGGGCTGGCGTTTTTTGGCCGCGAATTTCACTGGACAGGTCTGTGATTGCCTGATCGAAGCTGACATGAGCACTCTTGCCGTCCAGCAAGTTTCGAAGGTAATTGCGAAGACTTTTGTCACGGTCCAT
Source organism: Acidobacteria bacterium AH-259-L09 (assembly GCA_027717875.1). Next base: position 11,195 of record JALLOL010000059.1, read on the forward strand.
TTTGACCTCCGTTCCGTGCGCCTACCGCGCTGTCCAGTGAAGTGAGGGGTCAGACCCCTCACTTCACTCCTCGTGCTTCGAAGCAGCTACTTCAACGCTATGACCAGAGAGCGCAGGGGGTCTTTACCGACGTTGACGAGTTTCGGCGCATTCTCCCCACGTTCGTGCCAGATCACGTGCCCGGCTTTGCGCTCGCGAATGATCTTTTCCCCCGTTTTTGGATCAGTCCGCTCGTAAGTGGCGTGGCTCACGAACACGATTACCTGATCGGACGGTCGAATGTAGGGAGAGCGCACGCCCCCAGGCGGCATGATCCGCTCGGTCACCTGCACGCGGGCGTTCTCAAGCACCACCTTACGCGTTATCTCCTTTGCAGGGCTTACCGAATAGGCCACACACAGCGTGAGAGCTGACGATAGTAGGGCCGTGAGTGCGATCTTTTTCATAACTCCTCCTCGGTTTCCTATCTTGCCATACTTAACCAGGCTTCGGGTAAAAAAAGCGATCCGCATCTCCATGTCAGACTGCAGCTGCGTAG
>JALLOL010000006.1 GCA_027717875.1 Acidobacteria bacterium AH-259-L09
CAATCTATGATTCTGACTGGATTCCCTCCGCCTTTTCACTCATCAAACATGTATGAAGTAGTGTACGAACCCTATCCCAGATCGCTCCTGTCCGAACCCCTCTTGCTCCTTCAATGGACAGTTCAGCAAAGGCAACATCATTCGACACTCCTTTTACATCACCACGCAAGGCAGGCGTCGGCGCTACCGTTGCAAAGAATGTGGCAGAACCTTCTCCTCCACCTTCGGCACGCCATATTATCGCCTGCATAAGCCCAGGTTCTTATTCGATGAAGTCGTCCACATGTGTGTTGACGGTGTGGCTATATCAGCCATGGCTCGAATAAAGCGGATGACTTGGGGCACTGTCGCCCGGTGGCTTGAATTGGCAGCGACGTTTGCAGAACGCTTCAACCATCGGATGCTGAAGGGTTTTGTCATCCATGAACTTCAGGCCGACGAGATCAGGACATTTATCGGAACAAAGAAGCAGGTGATCTGGGTACTGACGACCCTTGAAGTGTGGTCCAGACTTTGGGTCTCGGTAGTGGTCGGCCGCCGCAACTTCCGACACATCAAGAGAGTGATTCTCAACACCTTGCAGGGAGGCCTGATTGAACACCGTTTCTTGTTCACCACCGACGGGTTCGAGATGTATGAGTGGGCAGCGAAGAGGTTACTCGTTGGTGTCTGCATTTACGGCCAAGTCATCAAGAAGCGCCGGGAGAATCGGGTGGTTCGGGTAAATCGTAGACTCCTTCTTGCCACACATGCAGAACTGGAGGAAGCCCTTTTTCACTCCGAGGATTCCTGCACCCTAAACACCAGCTTCATTGAGCGCCACAACCTAACCATTCGCCAAGGCTCTGCCTATCTTGGCCGTCGTAAACCTTGCCACGCCCGGCGCACAGAATCCTTAGTAGGCCACATGGCGCTGCTTGTTACGTACTACAACTTCGTGCGGCCCCATATGGCTTTGAAGTTCGGTAAAACGCTAAAGACTCCAGCTTCCGTGGGCAGCCCGCCGTCGAGGCGTTCCTGATCAAGGCCTCGACTGTGGGGCGGTCATCGATGGTCGTCGAGCGGTGAATCAGATTGATGCGCCCGTCCGCGCCGAGCAGCACAGTGGCTGGGAAAGAGATGTCGCGCTCGCGCGCACCCGCGAACCAGCGGTCGTACCACGGCGCGCCGCGCTCGTCCCGAACACCGCCAGCCCGTCAAGCATCTCGCCCGGTGGGTCGGACAGGATGTCACCCGGAACTTGAGCCGCTTTTCGAGCGCGGTCTGGTCTTCGGGGGGTTCAATGCTGAGCGCGAACAGCGACAGGCCGGCCTCGAGCAGCCCGTCTTACTCCCGTTCCAGCTCACCGAGCTGGGCGCGAGTGTGACGATGTAGATCGACGATACGGAAGACTTATCGAGGTGGACGTGGCAAAGCCCTGCTCACCGTTACGGCACCTTCAAGGGGGGAACCCATCAGACTAGAGCTTCATCATTGGCAGGGGATTGAGTGGGTGCCGAAGAGCCCACTGAAGTGATAGCTGGAGCACTCGTCGGTGAAAGCCAGCATTGGGGAACTCAGCATTGATTTTCCGAATAAACAGAGGATCAAGCCCGAACTTAAACACTCCTCGGGTGAGATCCACGAGGTCAGCCCGGCGAAATGCTTCGACGAGGCTGCCATCCTTTTCTCGATAGGGGTGAACTTTATGATGGTAGAGGATCATGCGAGAGACCTCGTCCTCCCAGGAGCTTCTCTGACTTTCCTTGAGATAGTCCCTGGCAAGTGCTACCGAGGGCTCCAGGTAGTCAAATGTCTTGTCAGACCAGATTCCCATGTCGTGGAATACTGCGGTAATTGCAATCTTGGAGTCGCTATCTGCTCCGTTTTTAGCAAGGACTCGACAATAGTTGAAGACGCGGTACACGTGCCCTCGGTAGGCATGGGAATCTCCTTGGAGGGGACCTCCCCAGCGGGTGAGTAGTCGGTCAATTTCAGCATGGCCCTTGATTAGCTCATTTCTGTCCACGGGATCTCCTCTTCAGAGAGCGTATTGCCGCCTACTGGTTCTGTAACCAATCGGCCGTCTCTGGCCAAACTAGAGACTTAAACCTTTCCTGAAAGAAGCCGAAGTGACCAATCGATTTGACCCCTAACTCGCCCGGGTGAAGGTGGCGCCTCTTCCTGGAAGCGTTCACAAAGCAATTCATCAGATATTCCACACTACCCTTGGGCGCGAACCTATCGTCCTCGACACTATAAAAAAGAATCGGAGCCTTGAAGGATTCAAAGTACTGGCGGATGGGTCTCCCCTCACCGTCGACAATGTAGTGAGGATGTCGGCCCCATCGGGCCCATTGGAGGGCCACTCCGGCAGGGAGGTCCTCTGAGAGCCCCAGCTTCTTGGCTGGAAAATAGGAAAACATCCGAGTCAGAGTCGGTATTAAGACATACCACAGGGCCGCCAGAAGATAGTTCCGTGGAAAGGGCCACAAACGCCAGTAGCCACTTTGGGCGGCGACAGCCAGAAAGGCCGTGATTCGGTTGTTGTTAGGGGTGAGACCCGCCAGCTGACCGCCGACACTGTGGCCGATCAGGAAAAGTTTCTCAGGCTGGTGCTCGGTCAGGATCCACTCCACCATCCCAGCAATGTCCTTTTCCGCCCAATCGCGCAGGGTGGCCTCTAGGCGCCGAAGGCTCCTGGGTCGCGAATCGCCGATTCCTCGGTAATCGAAGGTAAGAACGGTAAAGCCGCTTTCAGAGAGAAACCGGGCGTAGGAATCGTAATATCGACGCTTCACGCCCATCGCCGAATTGATCAGAATAAATCGTCCGATCTTCTCTTCCTGACTGCCGCGGTAGAGCGTGGTAGCCAGCGGGTAAGCGTCGGTGGCTGGAACTTTCAGTTCTTCGGCATCCATGGTGCGGTCGAAAAGCTAAGCCGATAAAAGGGCGTGGCAGCTTCCTGGGACCGCTGTCCCCACATCATTCAACACCTCCAAGCGCTTGTCTTTACGCCGCAGAGAACTTCGCCCGTTTCTCCGAGGCGGCTGGGGGCAGCCCCTCGAGGAGCTGTTCCATCCACACCTGATCGCCCTCCAAAACGCCGAGAGCGACGCGATACTTGCCCACGTCGTCATTGGCCCACAGCTCGCGAAAGAGCTTGCGCACCTTTCGCGTGGCGTTACGGCAGAAAAGATCCGCCACCTTGGCGGCTTTCTCGGCTTCAGGCAGACCGGCCTCGGCCATCATCCGAGCCCGAGAGACCGTTGCGGTCATCACGAACAGCTCGTCGGCAATGTCCACAATGCGGAACAGAAACGCCTGCTTGTTTTGGAGCTTGGCCTGATGAATCATCATGCCGTGGAAGATTTGCCGGGCCAGTTTTCGCGAGTTTCGATCGACGAAGCGCAGATGGCGAGCGAAACGCCCGAATCCAGAGTATCGCGGCCAGCGTCCCCAACCCAACCAACGGGTGGGATACCACCAGGCGTAAAAGGCGGCGATCCGGGGAAGAACGGCCAACCTCTCTGTCAAGCGGAGACTGGGATCGATCATTGCGCCGGCCACCTGCAAATGCTTGTCGACCGCCTCACGCGCCATGAACAGGTGCATGATTTCGTCGGAGCCTTCGAAGATCCGGTTGATGCGGTAGTCCCGCATCATCCTCTCGGCATTCACCGGCTCCTCGCCTCTGGCCGCCAGCGAGATCTCCGTCTCGTAGCCGCGCCCACCGCGAATCTGCATGACGTCGTCCACGATCTCCCAGCCGCGGTTGGAGTTCCACAGCTTGCAAGCTGCCGCCTCCAGCCGGATATCAAAGTTGCCCTGGGTGGACATAGAAGTGGTCAACCTGGCAATGGATTCCATGGCAAAGGTGTTAGCGGCCATGTCAGCGATCTTGTGGGCAATGGCCTCATGCTTACCTACGGGCTTTCCCCACTGAACCCTCTCGGAAGCCCATGTGCGGCAGATGGAAAGAGCGCGCTTAGCGGCCCCGACGGAGCCGTTGGGAATAGAAAGGCGGCCGTCGTTAAGGGTGGTCAGGGCAATCTTGAGTCCCTTGCCCTCCTGGCCGATCAGGTTCTCTCGTGGGACCCGCACCTGGGTGAAGCTGATGACGGCATTGGCCAGAGCTCTGAGGCCCATGAAATGACAACGGTGCTCGACCCTGACTCCCTCCCATTCGGTCTCGACGACGAAAGCGCTGATCTTCTTCGTTTTTGAATCTTTGGCCATAACCACCAGGAGTTTGGCTAAAGTGCCATTGGTGCACCACAGCTTGGTGCCGTTTAGAATGTAAGCGTCGCCTTCGGGTGTCAGCTGGGCTGTTGTCGAGAGGCGAGCCGGATCCGAGCCGACATCCGACTCGGTGAGTGCAAAGGCGGAGATCTCGCCGGCAGCACATCTCGGCAGGTATTTCTTTTTGAGCTTTTCTGAGCCAAAGAGTTTTACCGGCTGGGGTACGCCGATGGACTGGTGAGCCGAGAGCAGCGCAGACAGGTTACCGTCGAAGCTGCCGAGCAGTTCCACGACTTTCTGGTATTCCAGCTGGGTGAATCCCAGGCCCCCATACTCTTTGGGGATCTTCATGCCGAAAGCGCCCAGCTTTCGTAAGCCCTCGATGACCTTTTGCGGGTACTCTCCCGTGGCATCGATTTCGACCGGGTCGACTTCGTTTTGCAGGAATGCCTTGAAGGCCTCATAGAAGGTTTTGAATTCGGGTCGTTCTTGCTCAGTCTGAGGGTAGGGGTGGACAAGATCCAGCCTGAGAGTTCCCAAAAAGAGCTCCCGCATGAAGCTCGGCTGTTTCCACTCCGTCTGCCGAGCGGCCTCGGCAACCTTCATCGCTTCCTGTTCACTGACGTCTTGGAGTTTTTGCTCTGCCATCCTCTTCACTCCTCCTTCCCGGTTCGAGAATTGAACCCGTGATTTTTCTCTCTTAAGGAGGCCGGCAGCCAGTCTGCCGTGGGTTCCGTGCTTGACTATTCTTAAGGCTTAATTCTAGCCTCCTTTGGAAAAGTTCTCGTTACAATCCGGGAGTCGCTCTCGACTCTCGCAGCTCCGCTGTATGTGAGTGCAATAAGAGTGCCGCTTCTTACACTTGAATTGCCATGGCATGAACGCACTCCCCTTGAGTAGAGATCGTTGTTCCTTATTGTATATCCGAATCAGGCAAAGGTCGACAGTTGTGCTAGTAAGGTGTCAAACGCTTTGTACTAATAGTAGGACTAGGAATCGCTCCAGGGAAAGCCCCGTTTTGTTGCATTCGCAGAGCTTGACACAACAAAAGGAGGGTGAGATCATCAGCCACAGCATTCTTACCTTTGAGCGGGAACACAATGAACCCAGGGGAGGGGTATGAAATGAATAGCAAGCCAGCGAATCAGCTTTTTCGATGGAAACGGGCCTCTGGCCTGACTGCATTGGCAGCAGCCATTTCCGTACTCTTCTTTGCACCGGCCCAGGCTGAGGACTTTCAGAAGGGCGACTTATTCCTAAGCTGGGACAACACCCTGTCGTATGGTGTGAGTTTTCGCCTGGAGGATCCTGATTCCAGGATCATCGGGCTCGCCAGTGGGGGTACCGCCTTCTCGGTCAACGGCGATGACGGAAACCTGAACTATGGTAAGGGTCTGGTGAGCAACACCCCCAAGATCATCAGTGAACTGGAAATCAACTACCGCAACTTCGGTGCTTTTGTCCGCGCTAAGGCCTTCTACGACATCGAGAATGAACACGGCGACCGCAAACGCACGCCGCTCAGCCTCGATGCGTTGCACCGAGTTGGAGGCGTTGCTGACCTTCTCGACGCCTATGTTTGGGCCAGATTTGACATTGGTAGCATGCCAGCCCAGATCCGCTTCGGCAGACAAGTTCTGAGCTGGGGCGAAAGTACCTTCATCCAGAACAGCATCAACGTGATCAACCCGGTTGATGTGAGCGCGCTCCGTGTGCCCGGTGCGGAACTGCGCGAAGCGCTGATCCCGGAGGCGATGGTGATGGGTACCATCAGTCCCACTGACAACATCTCCCTGGAAGGCTTCTACCTGTTGGGATGGAACGACACCGAAATTGACCCGCCGGGTTCCTACTTCAGCACCACCGACATTGCGGGCGAGGGCGCCGAAAAGATCATGCTGGGCTTCGGGCTCGTCCCCGATTCCATTCCGGTTGGAGCCGGTGTCCCTCCGATCGGTGTGGCGGTACCCCGAGAGCCCGATGAGCTCGCCAGTGACAGCGGCCAGTACGGTGCGGCCCTGCGGGCGTTTCTGCCCGCCCTGAACCAGATGGAACTGGGTTTCTTCTTCATCAACTATCACAGCCGCCTCCCCATCATCAATGCACGCACAGGGACGCTGGCCGGCCTGCTAGGGGGCGACTACGCGGCCAGCGCAGCCTATTTCATCAGTTATCCGGAAGATATCAAACTCTTCGGTGCAAGCTACAGCACCGAGATCGGGAACACGGGCGTTGCCCTGCAGGGTGAATTTTCCCAACGCTGGGATGTGCCCCTGCAGGTGGATGATGTGGAACTGCTCTTCGCCTCGCTTTCACCCCTTGCCCTTGTCGGGATTCCGCTGGGAACGTTGCTTGCCAATACCAATCAGATCGGCGCCTTCGGCTTTAACGAGGTGGTTGCGGGCTCTATTGAACGAAACGTCAGCCAGTTTCAGAGCACTGCTACCAAAGTGTTCGGTCCCATGCTCGGTGCGGAGCAGACGGTCCTGGTATCGGAAGTGGCCGTCACCTATGTCAATGGCATGCCCGATAAGGATACGCTCCGCCTGGAGGTCCCCGCAACCTATACTGGCGGTAATCCGATTCACACGGCCTTACTCGCACAGCCGGCAACGGAACCCGCAGAGTTCTTCGCTGATGACACCTCATGGGGTTATCGGGTGGCCGGGCGGCTTGACTACAACCGTGCCATCGGCGCCATCAATCTATCGCCTCGATTTTCCTGGCAGCAGGACGTGAGCGGAAACTCTCCGGGGCCTGGCGGCAACTTCATAGAGGGCCGAAAGGCTTTTACTGTAGGGCTCACAGGTATGTACCTGAACACTTGGGAGGTGGATATCAATTTTACCACTTTCTTTGGCGCCGGTCGGCACAATCTAATCAACGACCGCGATTTCCTTGGTCTCAGCGTCAAATATTTATTCTGAGCAGTGTAATGAGCCGGGCTCCTTGGTGCACTCACCAAACGACCGGGACGAGAACCCACCTGAACACCCGAATCTTAACGGGCCGAGGGTGGGTGCACAATAAAATTGAAAGGAGAAAAATGATCATGCTTAGAAAAGCAGTTTTTTCTATTGGTGGCGCTTTGCTGCTCGCCTTCGCCACAACCGGTGGCTGGGCAAGGTTATCACCCGACTCCATCGCACGGCTGGGTGCCGACCTTACGCCGCTAGGCGCCGAAAAATCCGGCAACGCGGATGGCACCATCCCGGCGTGGGAGGGCGGCATTACCACATTTCCCGCCGGCTATCAGCCGGGCGATCACCATCCGGATCCCTATGCCGACGATGAAATCTTGTTCACCATTACCGCGGCCAACATGGATCAGTACGCAGACAAGCTAGCACCCGGGCATCAGGCCATGCTGAAGACATACGACACCTTCAAAATGAACGTCTACCCCACCCACCGCAGTGCCTCATTCCCACAGCGAATTTATGATGCGACCAAGAAAGTCGCGGCTACGGCGGAGCTGACAGAAAATGGCTACGGGGTCACCGGCGCCGTCAATGGCATTCCCTTTCCGATTCCCAAGAGCGGCGTTGAAGTGATCTGGAATCACCTGCTGCGATTTCGCAGTGACATGGGGGTCCGCCATGTTGCCCAGGCCGCGCCCACCCGTGGCGGGAGCTACTCCCTCGTAGTGTTCGAGGACGAGTTCAATATCGTGTACAGCCATGAGGGTGTAACGGAAGAAGAGCTGGATAACAAGATTGCCGTTTTCAAACAAAAGGTCTTGTCACCGGCCCGGCTAGCGGGCGGCATCCTGTTGGTCCATGAAACTCTGGATCAGGTGAAGGAGAAGCGGAAGGCGTGGGTTTACAACCCAGGCCAGCGCCGGGTCCGTCGGGCGCCCAATGTCGCCTACGACAACCCGGGAACGGCTTCAGACGGTATGCGGACTACTGATCAGCTAGACATGTTCAACGGCGCTGTGGACCGTTACGATTGGAAGCTGGTCGGGAAGAAGGAATTCTACGTCCCCTACAACTCCTACAAGGTGCACAGCGACTCCCTCAAGTACAAGGACATTCTGACGCCGCTGCACGTCAACCCGGACCACCTCCGCTATGAGCTTCACCGGGTGTGGGTGGTCGACGCCACCCTCAAGGAGGGCAAACGGCACATCTACAAGCGACGCACCTTTTATATGGATGAGGACAGCTGGCAGATCCTGGTGGTGGACCAATACGACAACCGCGACCAGTTGTGGCGCGTCTCGGAAGGTCACGTGATCAACTATTATGACATTCCCATGCTGTGGACCACGCTTGAGGTCCACACCGACCTTCAGGCAGGCCGCTATCTCGCCTTCGGACTCGATAATGAGAGCTCCATGTACGACTTCGACATTGAGCGTACTCTAAGGGACTATACACCAGCGGCACTTCGGCGAGCAGGACGGCGCTAGCCGCTTTCTGGTTGGACAGTGGGATAGCCGGTCAGCTCGGTCCTCGGCCCGAACAGAGGTGAGGATATATTTCTATGAGGCCCTCCGGAGAAGGGATAGTTTTATTTGCGTTTCATTGTCCGATGCCCCGGATCACAGATCTCTCATGCTGCTTGTCTCCCTGGGCAAGCCTGTCGCTGCAGCCACTGCTTATTTTCGCTTGTCTTGTGCTTGTCGTCGGCATTTCACCCCGCCGCGCTCTTGCTCAAGAGGCCGCACCAGCACAGCTTGAGTTCTCCGTCAGGGCGCCTCTTGCCTCTCGCTCCCTTCTCCTGGATGGTGTATCCGTAGACGGACTTATGGTGGCAGTGGGAGAACGAGGCCATATCCTGTTATCCGAGAACCAAGGCCAGTCCTGGCGCCAGGCGAATGTTCCGACACAAGCCACCCTGACCGGTGTTTTTTTTCATGACAAGAACCTAGGCTGGGCGGTTGGCCATGACGCAATTATCCTCCGCACAAAAGATGGGGGCGAGAATTGGGAGCGCCTTTACTATGCACCGGAACAGGAGCGACCCTTTCTGGATGTCTGGTTCAGGGACGCAAAAAACGGTTTTGCGATCGGTGCCTACGGACTTTTTCTCATGACGGCGGACGGCGGTGATACTTGGTCAGCTCACGAGATCGGCCCGCAAGACGATTCCAGTGAACAGGACGATGACTTCGGGGAGGGGTACGATCTTCATCTCAATCATATCGCCAGATCCGGCACGGGGCGCCTTTATATTGCGGCAGAGGCAGGCACCATCTATCGCTCGGATGACGATGGCGAAACCTGGGTCTCGCTGCCTTCACCCTACCCGGGTTCCTTCTTTGGCACGTTGCCCTTGGAGAATGATTCGCTCCTGCTATTCGGGCTGCGTGGCCATCTGTTCCGGTCCGACGATGCGGGCCAAAGCTGGCAGGAGTTGGAGACCACAACCGAGGCCATGCTTACGGACGGCCTGTGGTTGAGCGACGGCACCCTCATTGTGGCTGGTCTGGGCGGCACGCTTCTGGTCAGCCAGAACCAGGGCCGGAGCTTCACCCTTCGGCAGCAAGCAGACAGACAGGGAATTGCCACTGTCCTGCAGGCCGAGGATGGCACGCTGATTGTGATTGGCGAATTCGGAGTGAGGAAACTCCCCCCAAGCGAGTATGAAGTGGACGAAGAGTCCAAACTTCCCTTGAATCCTTGAATTCTGGATTCCTTGAATAGGGAACGGAAATGACTACCGCCTCAATCATCTCGAATCTCGAAAACCTGGTATTCAACCGGCGGCGCTGGGTCATCGGGATTTTTGCTGTTGTGACCGTGTTCATGGCCTACTCCGCCACGAAACTTGGTATCGATGCCAGCTTCAGCAAGAACTTGCCCCTCAAGCACGAGTACATGCAGACCTTTATCAAGCACGGGGAAGAGTTCGGTGGGGCGAATCGAATACTGATCGCCTTGATGGCCAAAGAGGGAGATATCTTCACGCCTGAGTTTTTTGAGACGCTCAAGGCAGCCACAGACGAAGTGTTCTTCATTCCGGGCGTGGACCGTACCCGGGTGAGTTCACTGTTTACACCCAACGTACGATTCACGGAGGTGGTCGAGGACGGGATCGCCGGTGGTAATGTGGTTCCCGACGATTTCCAGCCCACACCGGAGGGCTTGGAGCAGGTCCGGAAGAATATTCTCAAGGCCGGCATTGTGGGGCGACTGGTTGCCAACGACTTTTCAGGAGCCCTCATCAGCGCCCAGCTGCTTGAAATCAATCCCACCACCGGCGAGCGGCTGGACTATATCGATGTCGCACACCAGCTTGAGGAAAAATTAAGGGGCAAATACCAAAACGAAGTTGATATCCACATTATCGGATTCGCAAAAGTTATCGGTGACATCGCCGATGGTGCCACCCGTGTGGTGTTATTTTTCGCGGTGGCCTTTTTTATCACGGCGCTTCTCGTTTACGCTTACACGCAGTCGTTCAAGCTCACCGTGATTCCGCTGGCCTGCTCCCTGGTTGCCGTGATCTGGCAACTGGGCTTGCTGACCTTGTTGGGATTTGGAATTGATCCCATGTCCATACTGGTGCCCTTTCTCGTCTTCGCTATTGGCGTGAGTCACGGCGTACAGATGGTGAGTGCCACCACAGCTGAGGTATTCTTTGGGGCCGACAGCCTGGGCGCCGCGCGGGCGAGTTTTCGGCGACTGCTCATTCCCGGCGGTGTTGCGCTGGCCAGTGATAGCATCGGCTTCGTTACCATCCTGTTTATCGAAATCCAGATCGTCCAGGAAATGGCCATTACCGCAAGTCTGGGTGTGGGTGTGATTATTTTCACTAACCTGCTCCTGCTTCCAGTGCTCCTGTCCTATGTGAGCTATGATGACGTCTATAGGCGAAAGCTGGTCGAGCGGGCGGAGAGGTTGGAGAGATTCTGGCGAGTCCTGGCGCGGGTTTCCGAGCGAAAGCCCGCTGCGGTCATCATCCTGATTTCGGCCGGCCTGTTCATCATTGGTGCCTGGAAGGGCGCCGATATCAAAATTGGAGACGTGCACCGGGGAGTGCCCGAGCTCCGCGCCGATTCCCGCTACAACCTTGACACTGAAGTCATCAGCGATCGTTTTTCCATTGGCGTCGACTTAATCACCGTGATTCCCGAGACCATAGAGCAAGGCTGCGTTGACTACGAAATCATGAGCACTATCGACCGTTTTGAGTGGCACATGAGGAACGTGGAAGGTGTACAGTCGGTAGTGGGACTGCCCAGTGTAGGGAAAGTGATCAATGGCGGTTGGAACGAAGGAAGTCTTAAGTGGCGCGTGCTTCCCCGCAACCAGTCGGTATTGGTGCAGTCAGTCGCCTATGTTCCCACCAGCAGCGGGCTTTTAAATGCCGACTGCAGCGTTATGCCTGTTCTTATTTTCGCCTCGGATCACAAGGCGGAGACCATCGCCACTATCGTCTCGGAAGTGAAAAGATTTCGGGAACAATACGGATCGGAAAGGGTGAAGTTTCAGTTGGCGACCGGCAACGTCGGCGTGATGGCTGCAACCAATGAAGAAGTGGCTGCGGACCAGTTCCCCATACTTTTGGGTGTGTTCTCCGCCGTTATCCTGCTTTGCTTTATCACCTTCCGGTCGTTTTGGACAGTATTGTGTATCGTTATTCCCCTGGGGCTGGTCTCACTGCTTGCCTATGCACTCATGACCGTGCTCGAGATCGGGCTCAAGGTCTCCACCCTTCCGGTCGTGGCCCTGGGAGTGGGAGTCGGAGTGGATTACGGAATTTATATTTACGACCGCATCCAGAGTTTCCTTCAGGAGGGTAAGTCGATCCAGGAGGCCTACCTGCACACTCTACATGTAACGGGTAGCGGAGTCGTATTTACCGGCATTACGCTTGCCACCGGTGTCGTCACCTGGATTTTTTCGCCGCTCAAGTTTCAGGCGGATATGGGCATACTGCTGACCTTCATGTTCCTCGTGAACATGCTGGGTGCCATTTTGCTTCTGCCCGCCCTGGAAAGCTGGTCCAAGCGCTCGTCCGCATGACTATCCGCCTGGCGACCAGAAAAGTGAACGATCATCCAACCTCGTCCTGTCCGAAAACTGAGTCGAGACCGCTCCAGGCTGATATCCATCCACCCTTTGCTCTAACCGAGCTCCAGTGGCTCGTCCATGTTTTCTCTACACCGTCTGGTTTCCCGCCTGGAACTCTCACAGTTACCGAAGCATGCTTCAAACGAGGATATCAAGGATCTGCAGGTTCATTCTTTTGTCAGGGCTCTGAAGACGGCAGGAAAGGGTCTGTGGAAAGGGGTGCGCTGGCCAGTCCAAGTCTTGATGCCTTAAACCGTGACTCGCGCACACTCGCCTTATTCGTTGGCTCTCCCTTTCTCAATCCCGTGACCCAACCGCCATTTCGCTAGCTGAAACTCTTGAGTTCTTAATGGATGATGTCATCCAACTGAATAATCAGGCGGGAGAGCACCTCCTTTGGCGAGGGATTCACCATGAGAGCCACGGCCACATATTTCTTTCCATTACGTTCGACTAGCACGCAGTCGGAGTGGAAGTTTCTCCAGGTTCCCGATTTACGGCAGATAATCGATTCTGGCCGCCTTGCCAACCCTTTAACGAACTTGTGATGAATTCCAGACCGTGCCAGGATTTCCTTCATTTCCTGGCTGGCCCAGGTATTCACCAGCATTCCTTTGTCGAGCATGACAAGAAAGCGGCTAACTTGCCGCGCCGTTGCACCATGAGAAATGTTGTGCAGCGGATCCCCCCTCCAACGGCCCGGACCGCCACCGTAGTCTTTTCCAACCCACAACCCGCCGTTCTGCTTCGGATCGTAAAGCTCATACCGCGAGTCTGTTAGAGTCCTGGCGATAGTCTCAAACCCGACCTGTTCAATGAGTCGGGTGGCCGCTCTGTTACAGGAGTAGCGGATCATTTGCTCCATCCTCCCCTTCAACTCGGGCGTGTGTTTCAGATTCCCCCTATTGATTTGGTCGAAAGCTGCCAACAAGATGGCGATTTTAGGCAAACTGGCCGCGTACCGCATCCGATCGTCATGGACTCCGGCGTAACGAATCAGCTCGGGATCGGAAAGGTCAACCAGCGCCACACACAGTTGGTCTTGCACCACCAGTTTCTTAAAAGGATATCTGCTGAGAACTTGTTCCAACGAAGATTGAAGCCATGGATCTTTTTCAGTAAGAACAAGGGTTTGAGCAGCTGGAAACTGAGCCCCAAATGCGATGGTTAAAACTGGCACGAACACGGTTAATAAGATGAAAAGAAAAATAACTCGATAGCTCATATTTGCAACAATTATAGCCTGTTTTTTTCCTCGCAACAGCTTAACTGGTTCAAATGTACAAAAAGTGAGGGCAGCAAAGGGCAGCAAGTGGATATAAATTAACAATCTCTATGGATTTGAAGACTGAATGAGATGTTCGATCCGGCTGGCAATTTCTGCGTGTTCCTGGGCTGAATTAACCTTCAGCACATTGGACATCATGGCGATTAGATAGACTCGGGGAGGACCTCCCTGAGGTGTGGGCGATTCTATAATTGCCACCGAATGCATCAGATTCATAGCATTACCCCGGTATTGCCCACAGCGATAGCCCGGTTCGGTCCGGCATTGATACAAGGACCCTGACTTGAAAAACACGGCTGAGTTCTTTAATGCAGGAGATGCCGCGAAGCGGTACCTTCGACGGGAAAAATAGAGCAGCTTTTTCATTTCAAGGCTGCTCCATCGATCAACGACTTTGCCCTGTTCAAGCTTGATCAGCCACCGCAGCAGCTCTCGGGGAGTTGCGTAGCTCGACTTGCCCGGGATGATCTGGGACGCCCTCCGGGTGAAATAAGTCCTCAAGCGCAAATTTTCAGTGTCCAGTCCCCCCGCATGCAAGGGATTCTCCAGGATCTGGATCGACTTGCTACTCAATTCCTGAGGAGGTGTCTTTTTGAAAAACTCCTCCTCCTGACTCTCGGAAGGAGGATAGGCTCGAGAGAAAGCATTCAGTAGGAGCGCCTGTTTCCACACTGTCGAGGCTGCAGCGTTGGAACTGGGAGAGACCATGTGGTCCACCCACTCCCACAAACTAAAGATATCTCCCACGCGGATGGAACGGTGGGTCACGGCAGTTGTCTCAGTATCCACCACCGGGACGCTATGGCTGTCAAGAATAATAAAGTGATCTGCCACCACTGGCGTCTTCCGAAGCAATTCTGCCCGGGCCTTCACACTGTTAGGGAACCTACTCCTGAGTTCATTGAAGACGCCGACCATTACCAGCAGCTTGCCGACGCTACCCGGAACATACCCTTGCTCCGCGTTAATTGCCGCATATCGCGGTCTGGTAGGATCCGTGATGTCCAGCAGTGCCACTCGATACGACGCGTCGCGTTGACTAAAGATCCGCTCTAGCCCCGCTTGGAGCTCTGGATGCCTGGTCGTGTCAGGGCCGATATCAAATGAGTCATTGATGTCAGCCAGTCTGAGGCGAATCGCATTCTGCGGCAGGAGCGCGCCGGGTGGAAGCTTGAAATTCCCGGGGATCTTGCCCTCCTGGATCAGCTGATAAGCGAGCAGACGCCGGATACCCGTGTATTGATAACCGTCCAGGGGATAAGCCAGCAGGGGAGTCATCAATCCTGCCAGCAACAAAAGGACAGCAAAAATCCCGGAACCCCCGTTTCTTGCTCTATTAATACGGATGATACGGATCATATTTGCTCCTCGAGCGAGATTTCCCGGGTTCCTTGTCGAAGCACTTCCTGATCCAGTACCTTCAGTCTCTCCAGTAGCTGGCGATTGCGGTGACGGACAAAGGGGCGAATCTGGAATAACCACAATTTCCCGCCGGAAAATCCAAATTCAATATCCCAAACCCAGGAACGCTGTGAGGCTGGAATTCTTTGCTTCCATTCGGCCACAATTCTCTGAAGCTGGCCGATGTCATCGGGCGTGAGTAGATAATCGGTCTTTCTTGAAGGGACTAAGGTAATGCCACCAGCCCCGTTGTTGACCAAGACCTTCTGGTAAGCTGACTTGGCTTGAGACAGGAGCTTCACCTCACCAGTCTTCTCGACAAGGAGGGTTTCTGCGCTCTCACCCTCAACCGCTCCTCCTACTCCCTCAGCGGTCACAATGGTCAGATCATCGGGCTTCCCCATCTCAAGACCCGAGGTGATCACGACACCAGACTTCTCCGACGGAACACTTTGCAGGAGCAGGACCGACGGATAGATTTGTCCCTGCTCATCCAGTACTTGCTTTCTCCACAGGTAAGCCCTCTCGCTGAAGGGCGAAGCCCATACGCGCTTAATGCTGGACAGAACATCGTCCACTGTCCGCACATGGGGCACCGTCAGATTCAAACCGGCGCCTGAGAACTGGGGCAGGTCTTCGACGTTGGTGTCACTTCGGACGAAAAGTCCCTTGCTTAGATCGGCGCCAAAAGCCTTGCTTATTGCCTGAACAATGCTGTGGCGAGTTTCGGGAATCCACTCCAAATTCACGATAGCCTCGCGGAAGCGCGCCAGCTCACGGAACATGAATGCATCAATTTCCGTCTCAGTTTTGTCTGCTGTTCTCATCTCCGCCGCCCTGCGATAGGCGTCTTGTATTTCTTCAAAAAGCGTTTTCTCCGAGTCAAACTTGCGGTTCACTAGACGGTAGTACATTCCAAATGGTAGGGCCACTCCAGGTGGCACATGTCCGGGGAACAAAGCGGCCAGCTGCCCCAGCTTGGCCGCCTTTGGTCCCACCACAGCTCCTGAGTCTGTACCAAGCTGCTCAAGGGGAATCGGACTGACCTGATCCAGGCGAAGGCGTGAGGTGTCGAGTTTTACCTTTCTCGCTTTCAGATCGCGGCCATACTCCAGGAGTTGTTTTTCCAACTCGGTCAGCTGGGAAGACTCCTTAAGTAGAACAACCCCTAACGGGGACACCGCGTAGAAGACCTCTTTTCCTTGAAAAGCTCTCAGATCCGGCAGGAGCAATGACGAGATAGAGGCATTGGGAATTCCCAGGTTCCGCGCCAACAGTTGAGCATGAGAAAGGAGGTTTCCTGCGTCCAGAGTGAGTATCCCCGCCAGCGGCCTTAGTTCCGGGACAGTCTCAGGAATAACATAGATCTTTGTCGGATCTGGGTGCCAGTCGTACTGATGGTCCTCGAGTATCTCCAGGATTGTCATTGCCACTCCAGGATTCAATCCCCTTGTCCCCTGGCTCACCCTTCTGCCCAGGATGAAATGGGACTGGCCTAGGAGATTGTCAGTATCCCGGCTAACGCGGTCCAGCTCCAGGGAAAGTGGAAGCAGAACGGAACCGCGAAGTAGAGAATCGAGAAACCCGGAAACCTTCGGTTCAACTTGATAATAACGCTGGTAAACGACGTCGAACAATTCTCGTGTTGAGGTCCACCCCCAGTCCAGGCTGCGAGTGAGATAGCCGATACTTTGTCTGTATTCTAGAGCCGATAAAGAGGAATTTTGCACCAGGCGTGAGATCTCCGCTTCCAGTGCTTCTCGTTCCCGTCGCGAAAGGAGCCCGGCTGAGAAGGCCAGGGCGAAACAATCGGATAAAGATCGCAGCCGCTTAATACGGCTGATCAGCTGGGAGTTCTCCAGTTCCAGCTCCTGTGCCAGGACGAACGCTTTCTCCTGAAGAAGCTGGATAAGATCCATCATCACCAGATTGGCCTTTCCATTGGAACTTCGGGTTACCTGCTCGCGAAGCTTTACACCCGCCGCTGCGATCTGTGAAAAGGAGGTCCGTAGATCTCCCTGCTGGAGGCTAGTTCCTAGGGCCACCAGATCCTTCTCAAAGACAGATCCCAATTGTTTTTCATACCAATCCAGCCTCCCAATGATACTGGCTGAGTCATATTGTTGGCGCAACTCATCTCTCAGTGCTGCTAGTTTTTCCCTGACATTCCGCGGGAGGTTCTTGGCCGACAGGTAGGCCTCCACAGCCTCGAGGTCATGGTGGGAAGGGAAGGAGTGGATCCTGATGCGCAGCTGCATGAAGTCGGCATCCAATTCCGCTACTGCTGACGCCAGATTGCGAATCTTATGGCTGGACTGCTCTGCTGTCGAGTGTGGCACCGCGCCCACTAGCTGGCTTGCCAGTAGGAAGTTCCTACTTGTCCATGTGGGGTTGGCGAGCATCTTTTGCAAGAACTCCAGTCCCTGCTTCTCCTCGTCTTCGATCTGACGGGCTCCTCGGTAATACTGTGCCTGGCGCAGGACCCACCCATCATCCGTTTCAACAAGGTACTTCGCGAGGATAAATTCCTTCAGTCGGTAGTTGTCTTTTGGGGCGTTGAAAAACTCCTTAAAGTTCAAAGACTGAAGAATCGTTCCTACATTAAAATGGAACTCTGCCAAACGCTTAGCTTTGCCATTAAACTCGGCATGCTGCACCCCACCTCCGCGATCGGCACAGGGGTTCCCACGAGGAGGGTGTAGCGTACCATCAGCGCAGAACCAGCGGATCCTCAGGTAAGGTCCCCGCGTGTCCCTTTTCATCGACTCGATGGCACTCTTAATTTCTGTAACTTCCTCTTCGGTCAGCGACTTAAGAAAGGATTGTCCATGAGTCGTGGAGAGACAACCGAAAAGAATAATGAAGGAACAGAAAACTCGAATGGATTTCACTGGTTCGCACCCCAACCTGTTGGCAAGTCGGAACATCGTGGGACGGCTATTGTGATCAGATTTAGCACAAACAGGGGAACTCCCAATCTTAAAATGAGGGGCCAAACTGGAACTGGGCTCGGGTTCCCTCGTCGCTGCGGCCCACGTCCAACCTCCTCAGAACCAGAAAAGGGGGTTCGCTCAGCCGAGAGAGAGGTAGCCCCTAAAAGGAATGGTCCGGCCAGTAAAGAGACTAAAACAATTCTTGAGATGATTTTCATTGAATTACATCCCTAAAAGCCGCGGGGAAACACATGCCCCCTTGGCCGATCTTTTCAACAATGCGGCATTGGGAGATAGTTTGACCTTTCCCCTCCCAATTTTTGGCTGTGACGTTTCCTAATTTTAAGCCTTGGGGGGGGTGAAGGCAAGCCTTCGCGACACGGTTCCCAGAAAACTGCCACGAAGTACACAAACGTACGACTTTCCACCTTCCACAAACACCCGTTCTTTCCCAGTAAACCTGACACCACCCCTCACAAAACCGCTCCCCCCTGTTGCCTCATGTCTCCCCCACAATACAATCGCTCTGAAAAGGAAATTGCTATTCCTATGATCGGTACCTACCTTGGGTTCGCCCTCGCCGTCGTCGGCGCTCGAGTACACTGCCCGCTTGTTCGTGGGTCGGGCGGTGTTCACGACCCGCCACCACGACGTTGCCGTCGCCGCGGACTGGGCCGATCGCGATCGGGTCCTACGGCGAAGGCAGAGGGTTTTGTGCCGGCGGTGACATTCGCCACTTTGCCAAGCTGCTGGAGTCCGAGGAGCCGGTGCCGCGAGAGATGACAGATCGACTCCACGAAATGATCGAATGCCTCAGGCAGCTCCCCAAACCAGTCCTTGCAGTGGTCATGGGCCGTGCGCGGGCCCGAGTTCAAAGGCCAATAGGACACCTACCCGCATTGAACCCGAGCTACCCCCGCCAGTGTCGAGAGTCGGTGGGTGCTGACGCTAGAACTTTTGGCACTCACTCTCAAGGGAATCAACAGGGTCGATGCTTATCTCGTCCAGACACCCCTGGCCTTTCCTTTGCTTTTTGGCGAAAATAAGATTCGGGCTGAAAAGGGGTTTTCCGGCAAACGGACACCACCGCTCTCGGCTGTGATCGCGTTGAAGCCGATCGCTTGCTGAATGGTGGCTACTTACCCGGCACAAGACGAGAGGGGGTCTTTATGGCTGATCTGGCAGGTAGGACACTGTTCGTCACAGGAGCCAGTCGTGGAATTGGCAAGGCGATCGCCTTGCGGGCTGCTCAGGATGGTGCCAACATAGTCATTGCGGCGAAAACAACGGAGCCGCACCCAAAGCTCTCCGGGACCATCTACAGTGCCGCTGAAGAAATTGAGGCCGCAGGGGGTAAAGCTCTGCCACTGGCGGTAGACGTCCGCTTTGAAGAGGCGATCGCGGAGGCCATTACCCGGGCTGTCGATCATTTTGGGGGCATTGATATCCTGGTTAACAACGCCAGTGCCATCTTCCTGGCCGGGACACTCGAAACATCACTCAAGCGATTCGATCTAATGCATCAGGTCAATGTACGCGGCAGCTATGCCTGCTCCCAGGCCGCCATCCCCTACCTGCGGAGAGCCTCCAATCCGCACATCTTGAACCTATCTCCTCCCTTGTCCATGAAGCCCAAATGGTTCAAGGATCACTTGGCCTACACCTTGGCCAAATATGGTATGAGCATGTGTGTTCTGGGCATGGCCGGCGAGCTCGAGATAGATGGAATTGCCGTCAATGCGCTCTGGCCGAGGACTGTCATCGCCACCGCGGCAGTTCGGAATCTGCTCGGTGGTGAAGCCTTGATCCAGCAGTCGCGAAAACCCGAAATTGTTGCTGACGCCGCTTATGCCATCTTGCGCCGGCCCAGCCGCACCTGCACCGGGAACTTCTTCGTGGACGAAGAGGTGCTGCGAGAGGAGGGAATCACGGACTTCGATCGGTATGCGGTCAATCCAGGGGACACTCTGGCTCCCGACCTCTTCCTGGACTGACGGCCCGCCAAACCCCCACCCGCCAACATCATTCTCTGCAAGATGGTTTTCCACTTTTCCGATAGAATGACGCTAGTTTGTTCAGGAGGGCCTAGATTAGCATTGCTTAGAAGCAGAGCAAACGCTACCGGCTTAACTGACCGGCGTTTGATTGCTGAGGCAGTTAAGCATCTGCTCAAGACGGCTATGTCTTTCCGTTGAAGGGTCAGAACGTTGATGTGGACTTTCTGCTTCCCCACAATTCAGTGATTGCGGATCGAGTCGGGAGTTCTTTGGAAGTTGGCGCAACAACAATTTTGAGTGAAGGAGTGACGATCGATGAAAGGTAAGCCAGTTTCGGAATCGCGCACTACCATGACTGAGGTGGTCCTCCCCAATGACGCTAATACCCATGGGAACATTCTGGGCGGGAGGGTGATGCACCTGATGGATTTAGCTGGAGCAATTGCGGCTTTTCGGCATTGTCGGATGCCTGTTGTGACTGTCTCGGTCGATTCTCTTCGTTTTCTACACCCCATCAAGGTCGGTCAGCTGGTGCTGCTGGAGGCGAATGTGACAAGAGCGTTTACGACCTCGATGGAAGTGGAAGCCCAAGTGTTTTCAGAAGATCCGCTCAGCGGTAACCGTATAAAAACCAGCACTGCCTTTTTGACTTTTGTTGCCCTGGATAAGGATGGCAGGCCCACACCGATTTCACCCCTGATTCCAGAGACGGAGGAGGAAAAAGGCCGCTATCGTGCGGCGCTTCGCCGTCGGCGTCGACGTTTGAGGGAAGTCAAGGAAACTGGGGCCAAGAGGTGAGATTTAAGCCCAGCAAATCAGGCGCGGCGAAGGGACGTGAACCGTATTCCAAATAATCATGTTGCTCAATATCGTATGGCATAAGGTCTGCGCCACGAAGGCTGTGGGGAACTGGAAAAAGATGCGGGAAGTGCGGAAATGATGTTTGGTGATCAGCACCAAGTCAAAAGTTGTGCCACCGACCCCTGTCGACTAGGGTCTGTAGATACGAGTGTGGGGGCGAAATGCAATCCAAGCAAAGGCAAAGAAGTCACCCGACACAACTCGCTCCAATCTCTTTCCTTTTAAAGGTCCCGAAGTTGCGACACCGAGCACATTCCAGATCGAGCCGGTTTCCCGATCGACAAAGAAATCTCCTTTTTTTGCGAATGACATCGTCCTTCCCTCCACTCTACGGTCGAAAACTGCACCTGCGCCAATCGCCTTCCCACTCTTGATCTTCTCTCGACCCAGGGCAGTACGCGTTGTCTTGTCAAAGAATACGACAATAGGGACCCCAGCGACTTCGTCATTCACCGCGGGCCGTTTTTTCAAAACCGAAAAGGGATAGGCAACCGCGTCACCATTGATCATGACCGTGACCAGATGTTCCATGGGCTTCACTTTTTTGGGCAATGGCCCCTTGTAGAGAAATGGGGTTTTTCGTATGTCGTCATATCCCGCATAGGGATTGCGTCCGTAATCTCTGCCATACCCAGTTACTTTCGAGAGCACTTTTCCATCCGGATGCTGGGACTTGAATTGGCCAAAGCCCATCAGTGCCGCAGGAATCATCTTCAACCTTCGCCCAACCATCTCCCCGACGATGGCCTCACCGCTGAGCTGCTGCCATAGGGATTGTGTTTGACGGTCGTACATCACCAAATCGCTGTGCCTCAAGAGTCCTGACGTCCCGAAATCGTAAACCTTTCCATTGATGCGACGGTCAAATACGATGGCACTATAACACAAGGGACAGAACGTGACCGTCACCGGAACGCCCCCGATCGTGTCATTCACGATTTCATGCCAGACCATGATTTGCAGGGGATAGGCGCGTACGTCTTGGTTCAATTCGAGAAAAATTACGGGCTCTCGGTCGGCAACCCATTCCGACGCTTCTTCAACCGCTACGAATCTGGGATGGTCAATGGGCGGGATACCATCGCGCGGAGGGCCACCCGATTCAAGACTTGAAAGCTCGATCGTAGTTTTGCTGAAGTCAGTATTGGGCCACGCAGACGTCCACTTGTCCCTAAACGATTGGGCGGCCACGATGGCTGGCAAAAGAAATACTGCCACTAGAATGGTTTCTATTCTATGGATAGCCTGTCGGTTTTTTCTGGTTGTTTTGAACATGTTCTTTCCTCAACTATTGTCGACGAATACAAAAAGTCTGTTCTAATCTTCGTTATTTACAAGCGCCCTTTTTCTATGGGATTGCAGCTCCCGTTTCAAGGTCGTTTCTCCCACCGGACTGCCTCAAGCGGGAGGCCTGATCTCTTTTCGTTAGTGAGTGTAAAGAGGGGGTGAATTATTACAGGGGCGGAGAAAACTTCTCATAAAGAGAGAAATGGCAGGACTCCGAACTGATCGTAGGTTCTTCCAGTGGTATAAGCGACTGGAGGGCGAGAAGCCTATTCGCGCCTCCACCACATCTCGTAAAGTGAGAAAAGAACCATCCCGGCAAACGCAAGACCCGTCACCGCGCCGGCGGCCATCATCACAAAGACGAAGACCGGATGGTAGCGTGCCAGGAAACGTGAGCCAAAATCCGCTAGTAAGGCGAGAAACGGTGTAATCACGATCACGGTTTTCAATCGCTCGGGCAAACTGGTGCCCGCAAAGACAACACCCACAACCAAGAAGATCAGGGCAATAGACTGAAGGTGGGTATGAGCCACACGAGCCCAAACTGGCACGGGCTCGCCTCGGTCCACTTTCGTCACCTCTAGCACCTGCTCGTAGGTTTGCAGCGGGCGAGCGTACATAAAGCCGCCGGGGTTGTGGCAGCGCCAGCAGTTGTCAGTCAAGAGCTGGGAGATCTCCTTTTCGAAGGTTTCGCGTGAAGCACCTTCCTGAAGCCAGTTCAGGATCTTAGCCCGGTCTAGCGGCTCAGGCAGGAACTGCGCCATGCTTCCGCCGTCAATTTTCGCCGCCAATAGGGTGACAGTTCGTTGCCCGTAGAAGGTACGCCTAAGATCTGCCGGCGTCAGCCCGGGTTCCCCGTCCTGCATGTGGTAGGTGAAGTACAGGTTAGCCATAGCCACCGCATAGCCAGCTGCAAGGACGAGCAGTGCCAGGCTAATTACCGCGCGCAGGCTCAAACTAAGCTCGCTGAGTTTGTACGCTGAATTGAGCAACACCCCTCCAGAGATCGGTTGTACCGACCCACCAACAAGGATAAGTCGTTTGTTGTTTTCTTATCGGCTACATTCCGCGAGGCAACGTCTTGATCTGCTCAGGGGTCTTGCCGGGAATTGCCCCATCGCCCGCATACCAGGAGCCCTTGCACTCGTTGCAGACCGGCATATCTTTTGCGGCGTTCATCCCGCAGGGGCATTCGCCCATCTTCAGCGCACAGAAGTCGCACGGGTGCTTCAGACAACATGTGTATTTCCCTGCCTTCATGGCTTGCAGCTTCTGGTCTTGAATCGCCTCGTCGGCGCTCTTCATTGCCTCGGGCCGATTCATCATCTTCTGCTTCATCATCTGCATGAGCTCATCCATGTTGACCTGGGTCACGGCGGCGGCGATGCCCAAACCCATGACGCCCAGTACCAGCAGGCCGGCGAGCGCAAACACATGTCGTTTTTTCTGTGGTTTCGTCTTCATTTGCTCCTCCTCGTTGATATTTTCAGAATTGATTTGGAGTTTATCATACACCCAGCGGTCGACACCACACCTTTAATCTCAGAAGGGAAAACTCCAAGCGGGCGGCAAGCCGTTACCAAGAGCAAAACAGGAAAATTTCGGGATCCGGCTAGCCGGGCAAATATTCACTGCTCCATTCCTGTGCGACACATCCATTCTCCAGCAACTCTTCGATGTCTTGTCGATCCAGTCCCGCTTCCTGCAATACTTCACGTGTGTCTGAGCCTGGGCGCGGCGCTGGTTCGCAAAGTCGAAGCGGCGAGCGCGTCAGACGGGCGTAGGCAGGTGCTACCGTATCGACCGTGCCGCCCGCTGGGTGATTCTGGCGCACTACCACGATCGATTTTCCGCCAGGATCAATGGCCTCACCCATCCGCCGCACGACTATAGCCGAGCGGCGAATCTGGCTGATCGTCTCGACAGCATGGGCACCTACCCCCACTGAGACAAATTGTCTTACCCAGTAGCGCACATTCCTCTTTCTCAGGCTTCGCTCAAGAAATCTGCCGAGTTTGGAATCGATCCCAATAGAGTCGCTTCCCTTCTCAAGAGCCAGCTCATCAAGACCCGCCAGAGCTGGAATCTTGCTCATCGCCTGGATCTGGGAAGGGGTTGCGCCAAGGAATAGCCAGCCGTCCCGTGCACGATACAATCTGTGCAGTGCGTGGTCACCCACTGCACTTTGGCCCGAAGGCTCGACCCAGACACGCCCAGCAAAATTGTACATAAACGTCGACTGAACGAGCTGAGCACCCTGAGCAAGCGAGGTCTGGACGAACTCACCGTGATTGCTATCTGTGCGGCAACGTCTAAGCAAGGCGAGCGCGATGCCGAACGCCGCTATTGGCTGGAGAATCAAAGCGTAGGCCACCGGGTGGATCAATCCGGATCACTTCCGCGCCTTGGTCCGCAAGTAGCATCGCGGCAAGCGGCCCGGCTATATACTGGCCGAAATCGATTATCCGGATTCCCCTCAAGACGGCACTGTATGCATCTTTATCTGTCACCGATACTGCCCCCTCTTCGAGTATTCAGGCCATACGAAAACGAAAGTCGCCGAGGCAGATTCCTTAGTCGCTTGCAGGGAAACGTGTGTTTTCGGAGGTAGGCTACATCCCTCGAACCGCCTCGGTCAAGTTCAAACCCTGGTGCGGCAGGAGACGGCGAAAGATTTGGCAAACAACTTGTCAAAACGGTGAACAAACAAATTGCTTTACAATGCCAATACAGGTAATGTCGGGGTAGTTCCCTGTCCTGGTTTCGAGGCTTCATGAGGAATGAGGAGAAAACCAAAGATCAACTCATAAGTGAACTCGCAGAAATGCGCCGCCAGCTCGCGGAATTGGAAAGGCTAGAAAGCCAGTACAAGCGAGTGGAGGAGACATCACACGAAAGCGAGAAGCGGTTCCGCAAGATTTTCGATCACTCCAACGATGCGATATTGGTCGTTGATGCGGTACAGAATGAAATTGTTGATGTCAACTCACAGGCATGCAAGATGCTCGGATATTCCCGCGAGGAATTGTTGTCCATGCCAATTTCTGCAATCCATCCGCACGAGATGCCCAAGCTGCTGGCTTTCGCAAAATCGGTTTCCGGAAATGCGCAAGGATGGACTGATGAACTCTCATGCTTAACCAAAACAGGCCAATTTTTACCTGCTGAGATTTCAGCCTCCATGATTGCTATGTCTGGCAGGTCTTGCATGATTGCTTTAGTCCGCGATATCAGTGTGCGCAAGCGGGCGGAGGAAGAATTGCGTAAGGCCAACGAGCGAATGAAGAGTGATCTGCAAGCAGCTGCCAAAGTCCAAGAATCTCTTCTTCCCGAAGCGGCCCTGAACCTCGCAGGAGTGAGTTTCGCATGGGCTTTCAAGCCTTGTGAGGAATTGGGGGGGGATATTTTCAACGTCTTTCCGCTTGACGAACAGCACATGGGTCTTTACGTGCTGGACGTCAGTGGTCATGGCGTTGTGGCTGCCCTGCTATCGGTGACCCTCAACCGAGTTTTGTCACCGGCGCCAAGTTTGACTTCTGTACTCAAACAGCACATTGGGGGCTCAAGGTATCGCCTCCTGGCACCTGGTGAAGTCGCCGGGCAATTGAACGAGCAATTCCCTATGGACCCTGCAAGGCCACAATACTTTACGCTCCTTTACGGAATGCTCAACTTAGAGACGTATGAGTTTCGTTACGTGTCTGCTGGGCACCCTGGTCCAGTTTACCTGGCAGGTACAGAGGAACCAGTGATTCTCGAAGCTCCTGGGTTCCCGATAGGTTTCTTCGAAGAGGTTAATTGGGAGGAACGCATTGTCAGCATGAATCCGGGAGATCGCCTGTATCTGTATTCTGATGGAATCACTGAAGCAATGAACACAGACGGCGAAGCATTTGGCAAGGAACGGCTCATTTGCGCCTTACATCAAAGCCGCGCCAGGCCGCTCGAGGATAGTCTTTCTTCCCTGTTGGGGAGCGTTGAGGAATGGTGCAGCGAGGCCCGGCTGGAGGACGATATCTCAGTTCTGGCCGTCGGGATCACACAGTAGGAAAGCGTTTCTATCTGCCATCATTCGAGAAGTCGGTAAAGCTGATCGAGGAGCAGGATCGCGTCGGGAGGAGGACCGATGGAACACGGAGTCAAATATAAGATTGATGAAAAGGGTATCGCCGTTGTTGAGTTTGATCTGCCTGATAAGAAGGTCAACCTGCTTTCCTCTGCAGTCATGGAGCGACTTGAGCAAATTATTGGGGAATTGAGAGGCAGAAATAATGTCAACGCTGTGCTGATCGTTAGCGCTAAAGATGATGTTTTCATCGCCGGAGCCGATGTCGCTGAGATCAAGGTAATCAAGGAGGCTAGAGAAGGGGAAGGGAAAGCGGCAAAAGGGCAGGCAATTCTCCAGGCACTGAATGACTTAAAAGTTCCGGTTATCGCAGCGATCGACGGCGTCTGCCTGGGCGGGGGAACGGAATTGTCGCTGGCCTGTCATTATCGAATCGCAAGCGATAGCGAGAAGACCAAGATCGGCCTTCCTGAGGTCAACCTGGGAATCCTCCCAGGCTTTGGCGGGACCCAGCGCCTTCCACGACTGATCGGCATTCAAGCCGCACTGGATATGATCTTAAGTGGACGGCCGGTCAATGCGAGAAAAGCCTTAAGGACCGGGTTGGTGGATAAGGTGGTTCCGAAAGAAAAGATCGTTCAAGAGGCCCAACGATTTGTCAGGGCTCTCCTTGAGGGCACACCACCTTCCAGGAAAAAACGAAAAGACCTCAAAAGTTTTCTGCTCGAAGGCAATCCCCTGGGGAGAAGGATACTTTTCGGCCAGGCCAAGCAACGGGTGTTCTCACGGACGAAAGGCCATTATCCCGCGCCGTTAAAAGCCCTTGAGGTTGTTGAGAGGGGTATCTCTCTTCCACTCAGTGAAGGATTGGCTTTGGAGGCGAGGTTTCTGGGGGAATTAGTTGTTACGGATGTGTGCAAGAACCTGATTACGTTATTTTATCTCAATGAGTCTATTAAAGCGGATTCTGGT
>JALLOL010000060.1 GCA_027717875.1 Acidobacteria bacterium AH-259-L09
CGCAAAATATATTCCGGATAAACGGGGAATCTTGCCCGCAGTTCGAAACCCTGTTCAATCATCTGCCGGCTCATCCGCACGATGTGCGGCCACGGCGCCTCAGGGTTCACATAGTCGATCGTCAGCGGCGAGATTCCTCCCCAATCATTGATCCCCCCCTTCAGGTAGACCAGGTAGGAGTCCTTGCCGTTGAGCATGGAGAGGTTGGGGGGCACCTGAATGTTCATCGCCCCTCCCAAGGTGAGGCGGGCCATGGCGACGGTTTCAAGCATCTCCTCAATGGAGGGCTCGGGTGCCGCACCCATAGGGGTGTCAGGCTTGGATCGGAAATTTTGGATGATTACTTCTTGGATGTGCCCATATTGCTTGTGAAGATCAGCGATGGCCCGCAGCGCTTCTAGCCGTTCCTCCATAGTCTCCCCGATTCCGATCAGGAGACCGGTGGTGAAGGGAATCTTCAGTTCACCGCCCCGCCGCAGCACTGTCAAGCGAACTTGGGGTCTTTTGCTGGGAGCACGCTCATGAGGCCCTCCATTATCACACAATCGATCGCTGCTGCTCTCGAGCATCAGCCCCAAAGAGGCATTGACTTCCTTGAGAGCCATCATTTCTCGGTGAGTCATTGTCCCCGGATTGCTGTGAGGATAAAGCGCACTCTCCCTCAGGATGAGCTTGCACATCTCGTAGAGGTAGTGGAGGCTGCTGTCGTAGCCATGATCATGCAACCATCGTCGCGGTGCCGCATATCGCTGTTCTGGTCTTTCCCCTAAGACAAAAAGAGCTTCCCGACAGCCCCGTTCCTCTCCTGCCTTGGCCACCTTCAGAATTTCCTCCGGAGTCATGTACAGGTGTTGGGCTTCATTCGGGCTTTGACGATAGGTACAATAACTGCAGAAGTCCCGGCAAAGTTGAGTGAGAGGGATAAAGACCTTGGGAGAAAAACTGATAATGCGACCCTTTTCGCGGTCACGAAGCTCGGAGGCAGTGGCGCATAGCTCTTCGAGTCGCCGCCCTATGGCTGCCTTTGCCACTGAGGTCACAAAGAAGATATTATCAACCCCGATGCTCACGATCTAGCCGGAATCGAGGAGGGGTCCAGAGCTGGGGGTCAGCGATGGGGGTTTTTTGTGGGAAATAAGGAAATTCAAGCAGCGTGGAGTTACCACAATCAAACGAAACATTCGCCTCAAAGTATTCAAAACAATCTTCACTTCCTTGATTGGTCCAACCAACCCATTCCTTTTAAGATCTATTCCGATTTAGAACCAATCTCCCTGCCCCAAAGGGCAGCAGAGTCACGGATAACTGCGCTCGCTGCCATCTCTCAAGCAGAAGTTCAAAGGCAAGAACGGCGCATTCCGGATTTGAACGATTTGACCAGAATTTTCTACTACGCGGCGGGAATAACTAAACGGAAGCGCTACCCAGGTGGAGAAGTGGTGTTCCGGGCGGCGTCCTGTACGGGTGCGCTTTATGAAATTGAACTGTACCTGGTTTGCGAAGACTTACCTGATCTGGCGGCCGGTGTGTATCACTTCGGTCCGAGCGATTTTGCACTTCGGCGGCTTCGACAGGGCGATTTTCGGCCGGTCCTTGTTCATGCCAGCGCCCAGGAGCCGAGCACTGCTCAAGCTCCTGCAGTGATCATCTGTACCGGAACCTATTGGCGTAATGCCTGGAAATACCAGGCAAGAACCTACCGTCACTTCGGATGGGACGGTGGGACCATTTTAGCCAACCTGCTGGCTATGTGTAAGGCACTGGAGTTACCAGCTCGTCTGGTGCTCGGTTTCATGGACGATGAGGTAAATCGCTTACTGGACCTGGAAACTGATCGTGAGGTCACTCTTTTCATGGTGCCGATCGGTCGTGCCAAGGAAAGGCCCCCTGAGTCTCATCCATCGGTGGAGCCGCTCGGACTTCGAACGGTTCCTCTTTCCCAAAGAGAAGTGGACTACCCCGAGATGTGCAGGATGCACGATGCTACCTGTCTGACTGCTCCGGATCAAGTTAAACAGTGGCGAGGGAAAACCCGTCAAAACCAACTCCCCACACCAGCGGGACGCGTCTTCAAACTTGAGCCTTCCCGGGTGGACGAAAGAGCCGGTGCCTCCCTTGAAGAGGTGATCCAAAGAAGGGGTTCGAGCAGACAATTTGAACGCAAACCCCTTCGCTTCGAAGAATTCTCCAGCATCCTCCGCTGCTCGGCCCAGGGTATCCCCAGTGACTTATTAGAATCCCCCGAAGAGCTTTTGAATGACTGGTACCTTATCGTGCATGCGGTGGAGGGTCTGCCTTCGGGAGCCTACGTCTTCCACCGAGACAGCTGCAGCGTAGAGCTTCTTCAAGAAGGAAACTTTCGGAACATGGCTGGACATTTGGCACTGGGACAAGCCCTGGCCGCGGATGCCAGTTTCGATGTTTTCTTCCTGGCCGACCTCGACTCGATTTTTGAAAGTTTTGGCAATCGAGGATATCGAGCTGTGCAGCTCGAGGCAGGTATCCTGGGAGGCAAGCTCTACCTTGCTGCTTATGCTCAACGGCGCGGAGCGACCGGTCTCACTTTTTTTGACGACGACGTTACAGATTTTTTCTCCCCTCATGCGAAAGAAAAAGGTACCATTTTCCTGATGGCCCTCGGACAAGGAACAAAAAGAAAACTAGTCACGGTTGAGTAAAGGAGAAGAAGAATATGTCGAATGGAATCATCCCCGAAAAGTACCTGGATTTGTTCAACAAGCGTGCCTTCGCCAATCTGGCTACTTTGATGCCGGACGGGCGACCTCAAGTCACACCGGTGTGGTGTGACTTTGATGGAAAGTGCGTATTGATTAACTCCGCACGCGGACGTCAAAAGGACCGCAACATGCGGCGCGACTCACGTGTATCCCTCTCCATCATGGACCCGGACAATCCTTACCGATACCTGGAAGTGCGCGGTGCGGTCGTAGAGATAACGGAAGCCAATGCGCGAGAGCACATCGATAAGATGGCCAAGAAATACCTTGGCAAGGATAAATATCCTTTTGCACAAGCGGGCGAAGTGCGGGTACTTTATAAAATCCAACCGCAGCACACCACTTCGATGGACTGACTAAAATCGAGCACAATCAGACGCCTCTCAAACGTTGTGCCTACCGCCAATATTACCGCCGGAGTCTCGATCTCGCTGAGCGGTAAATTCCAAATGCAGGGTCGAGACGCCTTTAATGGTCTGTGCCTGTGGCAAAAATACGTAAATCAAAAGGGCGGCATTTATTTGACCCGTCGGCGCAAGTCAATTCCTGTTCGCTTGATATCCTATGATGACCGGAGCAACCTCAGCCAGACTCAAGAAAATGTTTACCGGCTCTTAAAGCAGGACCACGTCGACATCCTCTTTGGCCCTTATTCCAGTGGATTAACCAGGGCAGCAGCCCCGATTGCTGAAGAAGAAAAAAAGATTCTCTGGAATCATGGGGGTTCGTCCGACGCAATCTTCCAGCAGGGTTTCCGGTTCTTGGTGGGGGTACTCTCGCCGGCCAGCGATTACTTGCGAGAGCTTCCAACGTTATTACGGCGATACGAAGCTGGACTCAACCGACTGGCAGTGATCAAACGCCGAAAAGGCTCTTTTGCAGCTCAGGTGGCTTCAGGAATCAAGGAAACGGCTGGCAAACAAGGATTGAAAATTTTTACTATCCACTTTGAACCGGGACGCTTGGATACCGCAGGAGTGATCCAAAAGACACTTGCTACTCACCCTGAGGTTGCCATCCTAGTGGGAAGTTTTGAAGACGACGTGAAAATCACTCAGGAAATGGATCGGCTTTGTCCACCGGTGAGGCTTTTGGCTGCAGTGGGAGCCGGCGTGAACGAGTTTCACCGGAAACTCGGCCTATTGAGTGAGGGCGTCATCGGACCGAGCCAGTGGGAACCTGAATCCGAGTGCTCACCAGAAGAAGGACCTGACTCACAGTGGTTCGTCGCTCATTTCAAGAGAGAATTTAATATCTCACCCAACTACATAGCGGCACAGTCATTCGCTGCCGGAATCGTTCTCGAAAAATGTATTGAGTGCATCGGCAATGTGTCCGATGTTGAGCTGCGCCAAGTTGCCGGTCAACTGGACCTTCAGACCTTTTACGGAAAATTCCGGATTGATCCACGAACAGGCCGACAGATTGGTCATCAGATGCTCTTGGTCCAGTGGCAAAAGGGAGAGAAACGCGTTGTCTGGCCTCTGGAGGCAGCAAAATGCCGTCTACAGTGAAGTGCTCTTCGAGGAGAGGAAAAGAGTAAATGATCGTCGCGCTGGCGGGCGGCATTGGAGCCGCCAAACTGTTACTGGGATTCTCAAAACTACTGCCTCCCAATCAACTGACCGTTATTGGAAATACCGGCGATGATATCGAACTGTTTGGACTCCGAATTTGCCCCGACCTTGACACCATCACCTACACGCTCACCGAAAAGATCAACCCCGAAACCGGGTGGGGTCTTCAGGATGATTCTTTCGAGTGTGTGAGGGCGCTGCAGGGCTTGGGCGCACCAAGTTGGTTTAGGCTGGGGGATCGCGATTTAGCTACCCATCTTTGGCGTACCTCACTGCTGCAGCAGGGCCACTCGCTCACCCAGGTCACTGCCAGAATTTGTGAGGCCTTTGGGACACCTTGTAGACTGCTGCCAATGACCGACTCCTATACGCCAACTTATCTGGTCACGGACCAGGGGGAACTCCATGTACAGGAATACCTGGTCCGGGAAAAGTGCCGTCCCCTTGTCCGAGCCCTAAAATACTTGAACATTAAAGAAACACAACCCGCCCCGGGTGTCGCGGACGCAATTGCAAAAGCTGAAGGTGTATTTCTCTGCCCAAGCAATCCCTTCATCAGCATTGGTCCCATCTTGGCCATTCCCGGTGTCAGGGAGCTGCTCATTCAAACCGAGGCTCCGGTGTTTGCAGTTACTCCGATCGTGGGCCGGCGAGCCCTTAAAGGACCGGCGGCCAAAATGCTGGCAGAGTTAGGATACCCACTTTCACCGACTGCAGTTGCAGGTCTGTATAAAGATTTTCTAAATGTGTTTGTCCTGGACGAACAAGACAGGCAACTGAGAGCAGAGATCGAGGGACTGGGCCTAAAGGTGGTGACCATCAATACAATCATGAGCAGTATTGGGGATAAGATTGATCTGGCTCGCGAACTTCTGGAATTGATATGAAAGTGGTTCTACTGCCCGTAAAGGATCCTGTGCATGCCAAGCAGCGACTAGCCAACTACCTGTCTCCTCCAGAGCGCCAGGAACTAGACTGGGCCATGCTCCAAGATGTCAGCCGTGCCCTGCGTGCGGCAACCAAGCCAGATCGAATCGTGGTAGTCACCTGCTCCAAGCCGGTCCTGCGCCACGCGGTGGACAACGGCTGGCAGGTAATTGAGGAAAAGGAACAGATTTCGGAAAGTCAGTCCGTGGATGTTTCCTCTCAGCTTCTGCGCCGCGAAGGGGCGTCCGTCCTTTTGTGCCTTCCCGGAGACATTCCCTTACTTGGTCCTAAAGATGTAGACCTCCTGCTCAGCTTCGAGTCGGAGCCCGGATCAGCTGTTATCGTTCCCTCGCGAGATGGGACCGGTACGAACGCGTTGCTCAGAACACCCCCTGACGCATTCTCTTCTCGATTCGGGAAGAATAGTTTTTTCCGCCACCAGCAAGAGGCCAGGCGTCGGGGGGTCAAATTGAGGGTGACTGAAAATCCTCGAATATCGCTCGATTTAGACGAACTTTCCGACCTTCTCCACTTCATAAGGTTGGATGGCGAGACACGGACTGCGGAGGTCTTGAAACGATTCGACTCTCTGAGTGCGATTCTGAAATCCAAATGAAGTGCACATGCCCCTGAGTGACCTACGCATTATTGGCATTCCCGGTATCCCCGAAGTTGAGATCGGAGCCAACCTCGGGAAACTGATTTCCAAGTACGTCCGAGAAGCCGGCCTGAGCATTCACGACCAGGATGTCTTTGTCGTGGCTCAAAAGATCGTATCCAAGGCAGAAGGTCGGGTCGTGCATCTGAAAGACGTCGAACCTTCCCTTCTTGCCTGTCGCTGGGGGGCAACTCACAGCAAAGACCCAAGGCTGGTGGAGGTTGTTTTGAGAGAATCGCGGCGCTTGCTGCGCATGGAACGTGGGCTTCTCATTGCCGAGACACGCCATGGCTTCGTCTGTGCCAATGCCGGTGTCGACACCTCCAACACGGCGATGGGGGTAGTCACCCTCCTCCCCGAGGATCCCGATGGTTCCGCCGCACAAATCCGCCGAGTTTTGGAAAAAGAATTCGGAGTTCAGCTGGCAATCATCGTCTCGGACACCTTTGGGCGACCCTGGCGGGAAGGTCTGGTTAACGTGGCATTAGGAGTCGCCGGCATGAGGCCCTTCGCCGATTACCGGGGGCAAACTGATCGCTTTGGGCGGCGACTGGAGATCACCCAAATGGCCGTGGCCGATGAATTGGCCTCTGCCGCAGAACTCGTCATGGGAAAAACAAAAGGTTTGCCGGTAGTCTTGATTCGCGGATTTGCCTACCCGGAAGGGGAAGGACATGGGGCGCAGATCCCTCGCTCCCCGGAAAGGGACTTATTTCGCTGAATGGTACCAACAAGTCACCGGACGTTTCGCCGGATGTTCCTCCGGGCGTTTTCCTTGCAATCGCCAGTTGTTTGTGAGATGACTCTCTTGAGGTCCAATTCCACCATTTGCCGTTTGCCACAATTATTGCGAGGGCTGCAATGACTTTCACCAAGAGGGAGCTCCTGTCACGCGATCAGGCGCATCTAATTCACGCGCTGCACAACCCTTCTATCCATGAAAGTGGACATGTCTGGATCAAGGGAGAAGGAGCCATCCTGACCGATGCCAATGGCAAGGAATACATCGACGGTCTGTCAGGGCTGTGGAACGTAGCTGCCGGCCATGGCCGAAAGGAGCTGGCCGAGGCGGCTGCAGGGCAAATGGAAACACTTGCTTACTGCTCGGGCTACACTGGAAGTTCGAATCTAGCAGCGATCGAATTGGCGGAGCGATTAGCGACCCTTACTTATCCGTCAATCAACCGCTTCTTTTTCACCTCGGGAGGGGGCGAGGCGAGCGAGACGAATTTCAAAACGGCCCGTTATTATTGGAAAATCAAGGGCCGGCCCGAAAAGACGAAAGTCATTTCCCTACAGCACGGCTATCATGGGGTCACGCTGGCCGCCATGAGTGCGACGGGGATGAGCAGTTACTGGCCCATGTTCGAGCCGCGCGTAGGCGGCTTCATTCACATTCCCTCGCCGTATCCCTATCGCTACCAAGGTTCCGAGGGTGTTAGTCAAGGAATCTCTGCTGCCAACGAGTTGGAACAGGCGATTTTGCACGAAGGTCCGGACACGGTGGCGATGTTTCTGGTCGAACCGGTTCAGGGAGCTGGGGGAGTCATTGTCCCCCAGGCCGACTACTTCCCCCGCATTCGCCAAATCTGCGATCAGTACGATGTTCTGTTCGTGGCCGACGAAGTGATTACCGGTTTCGGTCGTACCGGACGGATGTTTGGCCTGGAACATTGGGACGTAGAACCGGACATGATTCAGTTCGCCAAAGCGATCACGTCGGGATATTTTCCCTTTGGGGGAATCGGTGTCAATGAAGGAATCGCCGATGTTCTGGATTCCGGAGAAATGGTTTGGATGCACGCCTACACTTATAGTGCGCACCCGGTCGGGTGTGCGGTGGCGCTGCGGAATCTCGACATAATCGAGCAGGAAAACTTCCCCACGCTGGCGGTGGAGAAGGGGGACTACCTACTCAAAAAACTGCAGTCCGCTCTCGCAAATCATCCGCACGTCGGCGAGGTCCGTGGGATTGGACTGATGGCGGCCGTCGAACTGGTGCAGGACAAAGCGACCAAGGCCGAGTTTCCGGCTGAAGACAAGATCGGCATCAAAGTTCATCAGGCCACCCAGGAGCGAGGACTCTTCAGCCGACTCCGCGGTGACGTATTCTGCCTGGCCCCACCCTTCGTCATCACCAAGGAGCAGTTGGATCGAATTGTCGAGATAATGACCCAGTCGATTACGACAGTGCTGGGTGAATAGGTCGGTACCCGGTCGGCCCAATGCCACGTCAGAGAGTGTTGAGGCTAGCCAGTCTAGCCTTCAACCAAGTAGGAGCAAAAATGGTCTTTCTGAAGGATGTGGTGCTTTCGAGTCACCTTGGCTTGAAGCAGCTCAGAAAGGAACTCCTGCTCATAAACACAAGCATGAGGAAACTTTCGAGCCACCCGTGCAACGGCACAGTTCATTTCCTTGATCAAGTATCGCTTGGGGCCCAGTTTCTCCCATGTGGCCATGTAGCCATCCTGGGTGAGCACTTGAGTCACTTGGTGAACCCTTGCCTCAAGCGTCTTCCCCAAAACGCGCCCCCGACATCTCTCGACGTGTTCTTTACTGCGCCACTCGAAAAGTTCGTTCACCTTGGTTCTACCATCCAGAGAGCGAATTCCGACCAGAAGCTCCATCGCTAAACCGGCATAGTCCCGTTCAAAACTCTCGTGGCCTTTCTCCGTCAGGTAGTATTGCTGCACCGGGCGGCCACTCTTTTTCTTCTCCTCAAGGGTGAAAACTAAATCGTCACCCTCGAGCAACATTAATTGGCGGCGAACCGCCATGGAAGACAGGTCGAGTTTGCCGCAAAGCTCTTTGACGGAAACGCCACCCCCTGTTTGCTTCAGCAGTTCAAGCACTCGAAGATAAGTCGATTTTCTGTTCCTGGGCATCTGGCTTTATCTTTGGCCGCCCTCGCCTTGCAGTTCGCGGGTAGTGAGCATAGGGAGGAGAGATTCGAGAGCGGCCAAACTTAGTACCTCACTTGGTAAGTACGAACTCCGCTTCTCCATTTTTTCCACAAGTTATTATACAAAGTATAATAACTATAGTAAACTGAAATGAGTTAGGCCAAAAATGGAAGTGAACGCATCAGGGCTTGCAAGCGAAAGATTATACCCGCAGACAAGAGGGGCAGACTCGCCCCTAAGGAAGCTGGCTCTGGGCATTTTGCGCCGGGCCTTGCTCGATATGATGGTCCTAGGAAAGTCTTCCAATAAAGATTGGGAGACTTGGCACCAGGATGCTGTGGATTGGTTCTTTTGCGAGGAAACAACCCCAGGGAGCTTCTACTGGGTATGCGGGGTCTTGGAGACGAACTCGTGGCAGCTCCAAGAAAGGCTTCGGGCCTATGAGCGTAGTGAGCGCAAGCACCAGGAACAAATGCTCAGAGAGCTGTTTAGGTTTCGGATTCCACACTGAAGAGTGGGAGAATTGACCAAGATTTGCTTTTGTAATCATAAAAAAGGAGGAACTTTCTTATGTACGATCCCTTAATGGTTCAGCCCATGCGTGATGAACTGACCCGTGTGGGTTTCAGCGAATTGAGGACGGCCGAGGCCATGGATGCCCTCATGGCCCAGAAGGAGAAAACAAGCCTGGTATTTATTAATTCCATATGCGGATGTGCAGCCGGTGTGGCCAGGCCCACAGTAGTAGAATCTCTTAAGAATGAGATCCTCCCTGAAAATTTAACCACCGCTTTTGCCGGCAATGACGTGGAGGCCGTGGCACGGGCCAGGGAGTATTTCGTCGGATATCCTCCCTCTTCCCCCTGCATGGCCCTGTTCCGCGAGGGGCAACTGGTGCACATGATCGAAAGACACCAAATCGAGGGTCAGACCGTGGAGGTCCTGACCAAGATGCTGACCAGCGCCTACAACAAGTATTGTGGGGAAAAGATCGATGAGTCTGTTGAGATTTACGATCCTGTCGCCGAACTGCAGATTACGGTGAAAGAGGCAAGAGAGCGCCTATCTGCCAACTCGGAGCTGGCTCTTTTGGATGTGCGGGGGCCTCATGAAATTGAAAGGGGAAAGATTGAGGGCGCGCTAAGCGTCGATAATGAACTGGGACAGCAAATTGTTAGCAGTTGGCCTCGAGACCGCGAGATCATTGTTTACTGCGAGCATGGCGACAGGAGTGTGCAGGCAACACAGTTCCTAAGGCAGAGCGGATTTGAGAACGTTCACAGCCTCAAAGGTGGGTTTGCGGTCTGGTCCGAAACTCCATAGAGCATTACTGGTTTCAACGATATTTTGAAGTTTCAAGACCCTTCGTATGAAGCCAGAGTGTCGATTCATGGCTTCGCACATGATTGGGATCAACTGCGGTCCGGTGAGTGTGAAACCACCCTCGAGAGATCCTGGCATACTTTTTTTGTCTAGATTTGAAGGTGTAGAAAGGAGTCAGGGCCAATGACCTATATCATTTGCGAACCCTGCATCGGAACCAAGGATACCGCTTGTGTGGATGTGTGCCCGGTGGACTGCATTCACCCGCGCAGTGATCAAGGCGACTTTGAAACTGAAGAGCAGCTGTACATTGATCCCGAAGAGTGCATCGACTGCGGAGCCTGCGTTCCAGAATGTCCCGTGGAAGCGATTTTCCCGGAAGATGAAGTTCCGGAGAAGTGGTCAAGATATGTCGACATCAACTATAAGTGGTACGAGAATAAGAAGTCGGTAGAAGAAAAAAGCCCAATATAGGGATTTCGCCATGAAAGATTCCTTCGTCCTTCCGGGTATTGGGCTCGTCTCTGTGCTGGTCCTCGTGGGCGTGGCGTTCATTCTATTAGTCCGGCAGCCCCAGGTCGAGGGAAGTGACAACATTTCCGGCTTACCCGCTGTCAATGCCTTTCTCAACGGGACGAGCGCCGTACTTCTCACGGTCGGGTATCTCCTGATCCGACGCAAAAAAGTGACGGGCCACAAGCTCTGCATGGTAACAGCCTTCGGCGTCTCTTGCCTCTTCCTCGTTTCCTATCTGATACACCACTACCGGGTGGGCTCAACCCCCTTCTCCGGCCAGGGCTGGGTTCGGCCAGTCTACTTCACCCTCCTGATCTCCCACATTATTCTGGCTGCCCTCATCGTCCCCCTGGCATTGACCGCGCTGTATCGTGCCTTGAATGCACAGTTTGACAAACACGTGAAAATTACCCGCTGGGCCCTTCCGATTTGGCTTTACGTCTCGGTAAGCGGCGTCATTGTCTATGTGATGCTCTACCGGCTCTACCCACCGCAATAAATAAGGCAGGCGGCGCTGTGACAAGCCTGCTAGTTGGCCTGAGGAATTACAGAGATCGTTGAGCAAGAACCATAAAACAGCGCGAGCCGAACGTGGACGTCCTCCGGGGCTTTCTGCTGAAAACAAAGAGACACTGCTTCGCCTCGCACGGCAGACTCTTAACGATTACCTGGGTGAAGGCAAGCTCCCTCAGTCTCAGACCGACTTAGAGGGGCTGCTTCAGCCACAGGCAACGTTCATCACCCTACGGCGGCGTGACTCGGGGGAGCTGCGTGGCTGCCGGGGCGAGCGTCTCGCGCTCCGGCCACTCGTCGAATCTGTGGCGAATATGGTGGTAGCTGCCGCCACCGACGACCAGCGCTTCGCGCCGGTGAGGATTGACGAGGTGCCGGATCTGCGAATCGAGATCAGCGTGCTCACACCGATGAAACCGATGCAGCCGGAAGAGGTCGTGGTCGGTCGCCATGGGCTGATGATCACGAAAGGTCATAACTCGGGCCTGCTTTTGCCGCAAGTGCCGCGAACATATGGCTGGGACCGGGAAGAGTTCCTGGGAGGCCTATGCCGGAAAGCGGGTCTTTCGGAAAAC
>JALLOL010000061.1 GCA_027717875.1 Acidobacteria bacterium AH-259-L09
ACAAGGGAACAACGAGGAGGATCAGTGCACAGGCTTATGTTCTGGTGGTTGGAGAGGGCCGATGTTCAGAGTTTTCCTGTCTTGGAAGGATGTAGTGAGAATAAAGCGGCAGTGCTTGGGTCTTACGCTGCCACACGTTCGTAACGATGGTGCAGCCCGCCGCACACCGGAAACGAGATCAGCTTGACTGGCCCATCAACCACGCTCGGTTTCTTGCCGGCAACGGGAGTGTCGCCGTCCAGTCCCTGATGGGGCCTGTCGCAATGGTAGTAGTGCTCAATGTATTCGCTGAGCAAATTGTTCAGGTGCCTTTCACTGACCACGATGACGTGATCGAGAAGCTCTCGGCGTAAGGTGCCGAAAAACCTTTCGATATAAGGATTCTGCCAAGGGCTCCGGTAGGCGGTTCGCACTTCTTCAATGCCGCAGCTGTCGAGAAACGGACGGACGCCATGGCCATAGATGCCATCGTTGTCACGGAACAGGTATCGCGGCTGGCGACCGAAGGGAGTGGCTTCCCGGAGCTGTAGAATGACCCATGCCATGGAGGGATGATACGTCGTCGCTAAATGAGTTACCCGCCTGCGACCGTGTTCGAAGACGACAAATACGTACAGAAAGGAGAAGTTGACCGTGACTACCGTAAGGAAATCAATCGCCCAGGAGACCTCCAGATGGTTGCGCAGAAACGGCAGCCAGGTTGTTGGCTTGTCAGGCCGAGTCTTTGGATGGACCATGTACTTGCGGATGGTGTCGATGCAGGGAGGATCATAGCCGAGCCGTAGCAGGGTATCCCTGATTCGTTCAGCGCTCCACAAGGAATTCTCTTGGCTCAGCTTCCGGATGAGATCCTGCATCCCTTTGGAGATGGGAGGACGAGCTAGCTGGCTCCGCGACTTCCAGTGCCAGTAGAAAAGGAACGCTCGAGTGTGCCATCTCTTGACTGTAGCAGGCTGCATGAGATGCGCCATTTTGTGCCATTGGTTCCACAGCCTCGACAGCAACACCCACAGGAGCCTGAAGGCCTCGGTGAATCGGGGTCGCGGCTGATCCTTCTTTTCGATCCTACGCTTGCACATGGCTAATTGGCTCTCTGCAGCCAAGACTCGTGCCGCCAGAGTCGCCCTTGAGCTCAGAAAAGCCCAGAGAAAGGTGTGGACGTAACCAGCAGCTTCGCCGAGGTCTGAAATCGTTCTGAGGATGGACTGGAGCAGGCGACAAATGACGCTCATGGCCCGCAGAATATGGGTGCACGAGTAATTACTCAAGAGTTGCGTAAGTCATTATTGTGCAAGGTGGATGACATTTTTCGTGGGGACAACATTGCACTCCCCGACGAACTGCCGACTGAGGTTGGCATTTGTATTTTGCCCCCAAGCTCAGCGAAGCGGAGCGAGCTTTCCTTTGTGAAAGCCAGCCGCGAAGCGGAGTCTAGTGCATTGGCCTCTGCTGACGAAGTCCTCGTGATCGGCTGGAGCGTTCCCGAAACTGACATTGATCAAGCTGAGCGGATAGAACGGGGCGCAAAAAGGCGAAGTAAACCACTACAAAGTCTGACCATCGTCAACCGAAATGCTCCTCCGGCATATTTCGAAAGGCTCGCGCGCCTCTTTGAGGTGGATTCGCGATTGTTGCGCATCTACAATTCGGGCTTCGTTGATTTTGCTGCGGGGCTGTGATTCTCTCCTGGCTCTGCTGACCGGCAGCTTTCCCTCAACACGTCACTGCGGAGGATAGGTCGAACGTAGTTGCCCAGCAGGGGTTAGTCTCGTCCGCGTCAACTGACGGGAAACGCCCTTCTCGGAAACTGACATGTCTTCGCTTAGCTGTCGATAACTGCTCTTTGCAACCATCCGCAGCCTCCTCGATGGGCTTAGAAACGAGCAAAGAAAGGTATTGAAAAAGGCGAAGCCGATGTACATAGTCGATAAGGAAAAAGAAGGCCCAGAATGAAAGCAGGCACCGAAACAATTTGACGCCGAATACCATGGAACACCATGGTCTGACCCGAGCAAGAAGGACGAAGAACCAACAAGATACAAGACCTGCATTAAACTGTTAACCGGAGGGTTGTAGGTTCAGTGCTGGATCCGACAGGAAGACTAACGTGAGAAGCCATTCGGCGCAGGCTGGCGGGAAACAGCTGTCAAAAACGGTCAAAGTTTCGTCCTGGTTTTCGCCCGGTCCAAAACTCAATATTTGCTCAAGTTTTCACTTTTGGAGGCGGCGCTCAGAGCACCGCTGCCTTCGGTGTAGTTCCTGCTTATTCTCTGAGCATTGAGAACATTGAACTTGCGCCAGATCGGCCCCATTCCGCGTGCTGACAGTGTCACACAGATCGTGTAAGACTAGATCCCGAACCTGGGGATTGGTCCTCCAGGATCCGCTGACGACGAGTTCGATGACGAGGGAGAGGAGGACAACAAGTTCGTCCACTGAGGAAGGAGTATCGTGAGTGCGAGAAAGCACAAGCACATCGATCCACTCGAACAGACCATGGAG
Organism: Acidobacteria bacterium AH-259-L09; assembly: GCA_027717875.1. Next base: position 2,503 of record JALLOL010000061.1, read on the forward strand.
TCTCGGGGGCACCTCGATGGCACCTTCGCCTGGGTCGAACGCGGACTGGAGGTCGCGCGGTCGGATCGCAGGAGTTCGTTTGCCGATCACGAGCTTCCTGAAATGAAGCGGGATCTTCTGGCCCAGCTCGGCCGAGCTGAGGATGCGCTCGAATCTGCCTGGGCCGAGTTTCGGGAGCATCCGAGCACGTTCACATACAAGGAGCTGATGTGCTATGTGCCCGCCAAGGGGAAGAAGGCCTGGCATGAGAAGGCCATGGAGGCCACGGACGAAGAGCTGGAGGATTTAGCCACTACAAGACCGAGCCCTTGGCGCGCAAGCTCGAACGGTCCCATCCCGGCCTGGCGGCCAGAGTGTACCGGGCGCTCCGCATGCGGATCGTTAATGTCGGCAAGAGCGAGTACTACCAGCTCTCGACAACATCGAGCGCGCCAAGAGATTCTACGCGAAGGCTGGGCTCGAAGACGACTGGAAAGCCGTCGTCGATGGTCGCGAGCGGCACTCTTGCAAGAAAGGATTCATGGCCGGATTCGAGGAGATCGTGTCCGACGCTCCTAAGCGTGTCGAACCGACCTTCCTGGAGCGTGCGAAGGCACGCTGGCCATCGAGACAATCGGAGGACGAATGAAGCGACATCATGTCGATAATTGGATTCCCACTCTGGCCACGGCCCTTTCGGAGTACAGGAATGTGGACGAGCTCAAGAAGCTCGTACTGCTCACAGGATCTCGCGCACCGACCCGCAAAGCAGAGCTCGTTGAGCTCATTGTGGGGCATCTGGAAGGCGATCGGCTTCGCACCGTGTGGCAGAGCCTCGACCAATTACAGCGAGCCGCCGTGGCCGAGGTGGTGCACTCTGGAGGAACGACGTTTTCTGCCGACTGCTTCCGCTCCAAATATGGACGCGACCCAGCTTGGGGCTCCATCAATGGCTACCGCCGGAATGAGAAGCCCACACCATTGCGATTCTTCTTCTATGGAAACGGCGTCATGCCCGCTGATCTCAAGAAGAGGCTCAAGGCATTCGTTCCACGTCCTGCCAAAGCAAAGGTGAAGTCGTTGGATCAACTTCCAGCCGCATACGATCGACCCTATGAACACTGGAACGGAAAGACCAGGAAAACGGAGAAGGGTACGGAGGCGGTCCCCCTGACGTTGCGCGAGTCGGAGCGGCCGGCGCAGCGGGAACTCCGTTCCATCCTTCGTCTCGTTGACGCGGGAAAGGTCGCCGTGAGTGATAAGACTCGAAAGCCAACCACGGCGACAATAAAGGCGATCACCGCGATCCTAGAAGACGGCGATTTCTATCCGTACGAACCCCCGACGGACAGGTACTGCGACAGGAATGCAGGGCCCATCCGTTCCTTTGCCTGGCCCCTGATCGTTCAGGCCGGCAAACTCGCCCAGCTTTCGGGAAGGCGTCTACGACTGACCAAAGCCGGCCGGAAAGCTCTGTCCGAACCCGCGGCAGACACGATCCGTAGGCTATGGGCCAAGTGGACCGACACGACGATTCTCGACGAGCTATCGCGGATCGATTGCCTCAAGGGACAAACCGGCAAAGGCAAGCGAGGCCTCACGGCCGTCGCCTCGCGGCGTGACGCAGTCTCGGCCACACTGGGCGGATGCCCAGAGCAACGCTGGATCGCCACCGAGGAGTTCTTCAGGTTCATCCGGGCCTCGAAGGGTGGCTTCGCCGTGACGCGAAACGCCTGGAACCTGTACATCGGCGAGCTGCGGTACGGCTCGCTTGGCTACGATAACGGTGAGCGGATCCTCGATGAACGGTACCTTCTTTGCCTGCTCCTGGAATACGCCGCGACGCTCGGTTTGGTCGACGTCGCATTCATACCTCCCGAAGGAGCCCGACGAGACTACCTCAGCATATGGGGAACTGGCGATCTCCCGTACTTCAGCCGCTACGACGGGCTCATGTTTTTCCGCATCAATGCCTTGGGCGCATACTGTCTGGGCATGGAGTCCGCCTACACGCCCGCTCCGATAGAAGTGAAGCCGGTTCTGAGGGTTCTCTCAAACCTCGAGATCGCCGGAATTGGCGAAGGCCTTGAGCAAGGGGATCGCCTCGCACTGGACACCTACGGCGTGAGTGTCTCGGACGTTGTGTGGAAGCTCGACGCGAGCAAGCTCCTGTCTGCTGTGGATCAAGGTCGGTCGGTGGCTGAGGTCCAGGAATTTCTGGAAGCGCGAAGTGGCGCGCCGCTCCCGGACACAGTTATCCGACTGCTCAAGGATTCGGCCAACCGCTGCGCTCGCATCCACGACCGAGGAATGGCTCGTCTCGTCGAGTGTGACGAGCCTTCGCTGGCCGCCTTCATCGCCAACGATTCGAGAACACGGAAATACTGCATGCGGGCGGGAGAACGGCACCTAGTTGTGCCAGCCTCCTCGGAATCGGCCTTCCGGCGTCGTCTGCGAGACGTCGGTTATCTCTTGTCCGCAGGCGAGCCGTTAACGCCGAAGCCTCGCCGGGCGAAACGAGCCAAAGGTTCTGACGCCCGGCCTTCCGAAGCGTAGGACATGGCAACATCCGCCGAAAACGCACTCATTGTCCAGAGCGATGCCACGGTGCTTCTGGACGTACACTCGCCAGGAGCTGAGGAAGCCCGTATCGCTCTTGCGCCGTTTGCCGAGCTCATCAAGAGTCCGGAGCACCTGCACACCTACCGGCTGACACCGTTGTCTATCTGGAATGCCCGCGCGACCGGCGTTACCGCGCAGCAAATGGTAGAGGCCCTTCGCCAGCACTCTCGCTACGGTGTCCCGCCCAACATCGAACGGGAAGTCACAGACCTAGCGGCACGCTATGGGCGCGTGGTCCTCTCCCGTGATGGCGAAGCACTGCGTTGCACTTGTCACGATGAGGCGACCGCCGAGCGTCTCGCACGGGATAGAGACGTGGGCCGGTACCTGACCGACCGCATCAACGGAACAAGTTTTCGCCTCGATCCGGCCACACGAGGAATCCTCAAGCAGACGCTGGTTGGCGCCGGATTCCCCGCAGAGGATGTTGCCGGCTACGTGGCCGGAGAACCCCTCGCGCTCGACCTGCGAATGACCACCGCCTCGGGCGCCTCGTTTCGGGTTCGTGACTATCAGCGGCAGGCCACGGAATCATTCTACATCGCCGGGTCCGAGCGTGGTGGAAGCGGGGTAGTGGTGCTTCCTTGTGGTGCCGGCAAGACCATCGTGGGAATCGCAGCGATGGAGATGATCGGACAGACTACGCTGGTACTGAGCACCAGCTTGACGGCCGTGAAGCAGTGGCGCCGCGAGCTACTCGACAAGACGACGCTCAGGGCGGATGACATCGCAGAATACACCGGCGAGCAGAAGAACACCGGTCCTGTAACACTGACCACCTACCAGATCCTCACCTGGCGGGCAGATAGAGCGAGCGAGTTCCCCCACCTCGAGCTATTCAGGGCGCGATCTTGGGGGCTCATCATCTACGACGAGGTGCACCTGTTGCCGGCGCCGGTCTTCAGAGCCACGGCGGACCTACAAGCTCGCCGGAGATTGGGTCTCACCGCGACGCTGGTCCGCGAGGACGGCCGGGAGGGAGACGTGTTCGCGCTCATCGGCCCCAAGCGTTTTGACATGCCATGGAAGGATCTGGAACGGCAGGCCTGGATCGCGACTTCCACATGTGTGGAGGTGCGCGTGCCGATGGGCGCCGAGCCTCGAATGGAGTATGCCCTTGCAGACCGGCGGGCACAGTTCCGCATCGCGTCCGAGAACCCGGCGAAGATGCTTCATCTCCGTGACTTGCTCAATCGATTTTCGGACGGCCGCATTCTTGTTCTGGGCGGGTACCTCACCCAGGTCGAAGCCATCGCGAAAGAGATAGGCGCGCCTCTCATCACTGGCCAAACCGTCCAGCGCGAACGGGATCGTATCTACGATTCCTTTCGCCGAGGAGAGCTGCACTGTCTCGTGCTCTCGAAAGTCGGGAACTTCGCCATAGATCTGCCCAACGCCGATGTCTTGATCCAGGTATCCGGCACGTTCGGTTCCAGGCAGGAAGAGGCCCAGCGCCTAGGCCGCATTCTGAGGCCCAAGCAGGACGGACGCACAGCGCACTTCTTCACACTGGTCTCTCAGGAGACACGCGAAGAGGAGTTCGCACATCACCGCAAGCTATTCCTCACCGAGCAGGGATACTCCTACGAGATCCAACTGCTCGATGGCTGTTGATGGTGGCCAGGTATCCCTCCTACCGTGGTCCCCCCGAAAAAATCGAGGGATGGTATGTCGTCGAGAAATGAATCACCCTCCTTCGACCATGTTCGAAGACGACAAACACGTAGAGCAATGAGAAGTTGATCGTGATCACAGTGAAGAAGTCTATCGCCCAGGAGACGTTCAGGTGGTTGCGCAGGAAGGGCAGCCAGGTTGTTGGCTTGTCAGGCTCAGTCTTGGGACGGGACATGTACTTGCGGATGGTGTCGCTGCAAGGAGGATCATAGCCGAGCAGCCGCAAGGTATCCTCGATTCGTTCGGCACTCCATAAGGGATTCTCTCGGCTCAGCCGGCGAATCAGATCCCGCATCTCCTTTGGCACGGGAGGCCGGCCAGGCCGCCCCCTCGACTTCCTGCGCCAGTAGAGACGGAAGGCTGTGGTGTGCCATCGCTTGACCGTGGCGGGCTGCATCAGATGTGCCACTTGATGCCATTGATCCCAGGCCTTGGACAGCAACACCCAAAGCAGCCTGAAAGCCTGGGTGAATCTGGGCCTCGGTCGATCCTTCCCCTCGATCCGACGCTTGCACGCCGCCAACTGACTTTCTGCCGCCAAGACTCGTGCCGCCAAAGTTGCCCTTGAGCTGAAGAGAGCCGATAGAAAAGTATAGATGTATCCGGCAGCTTGCCTGAGGTCAGAAATCGTCTCGAGGATGATCTGGAACAGGCAACGAATCTCTCTCATGGCCCGCAGAATACGAGGCCGTGAGCTCACACTCAAGAACTCCATATGTCGTTGCTGTACAAGGTGGACGATATTTTTCGGGGGGACACCTGCTACAATTTCACCCTTAAGGTGTTACCGATGTCCTGCTATTTATCAGGTAACCTTTAAAGTTGAAGGGCGCGAAAGGGTCAAAACGCCCGCAGGAGATTTCAATTGCTATAAGGTTGAGATGGACGTTGACTTGGGCTTTCTAAATCTGTTTAAGGTCTTTGTTCCAGACACCCATTTCTGGTTTACCGTTGATCCACCCCATTTTTGGGTCCGCTATGAGGGACTGGAAAGAGGACGCGGCAGCCCTAAGGTGGTGAGAGCTTCAACCGGCCACCGCGACGGAGGCCGGTCGACTTATCTTCGCTGCGATTTGGTTGTCAATCAAGCCCGTCTTGGACTAGTATCTTTTCAACCATTTTGACCTGCGAGAGGACAAACCGAAGGGAGGACTTCCCCAAATGAACATTCTACTCTTCTCCATGCCAGACTCATTTGAGCACATGCCAGCTCTGGCTGTCCGGATGCCCAATGGGGCTTTGACCTCGCTTGCGGGAAACGTGTATTCGCACCACCGAGTTGCGGTGGCCGATCTAATATTGGTCCAGCGGCACGTCCGTGAAACGGTAGAGCGTCTAGTACTCGGGATGGACCCCGAGGTGGTGGGGCTATCGGTCATGACTTTTCAGCGCAAGACAGCACAGAAGATCATCCAATTGGTGCGTTCACTCCGGCCTAAAGTTCAAATCGTTGTCGGCGGCTATGACCCAAGCCTAGATCCCAGGGCCTATTCTGTTGTGTCCGATGATTGCATGGCTGATTTTATTGTGCGCGGCGAGGGCGACACTACTTTCCGGGAGTTGTTGCGTGCTCTGGAAAACAAGACCGGCTACGCCCACATCGCGGGCTTGTCTTATCGAGACGGCGATCACTTGGCTCATAACCCGGATCGGCCAGTGACAAACCTGGAGTCTGGTGAGATACGGCTCCCTAATCGCGACGCACGCGTGCTAAGCGGCTACACGATGCTGGGGCGCCAGGTTGATGTGATTGAAACCTCCCGCGGCTGCACTTTTGATTGCAGCTTCTGTTCGATCATCGAAATGCGCGGGCACAATTTCCACACTTACTCCTTTGAGCGGGTCTTGGCGGATATTCGCGACGCCCAAGACCACGGCGCAAAAGTCATTTTCATTGTCGATGACAATATCACACTTAACGTGCGGCGGTTTGAGGCGCTCTGCCACGAAATCATTAATGCGGGTTTAAACGATGTCGACTATATAGTCCAGGCCATGACTTCCGCCATCGCAAATCATGGCGAGACCCTGGCGCCCTTGATGCGCAAGGCCGGTTTCCGCTATGCCTTTCTGGGGATCGAAAATATCCTTGACAAAGATCTGAAGTTTCTCCGGGCTCGGTTTAAGAACACAAGACGCGAGAACGGCCATCGGGTCGGCAATGCGACGATCAAGGCCATCGAATACCTCCATCGAAACAAGATGTACGTGGTTGGCGGTCTGATCGTCGGCAACCCGGACGACACTCGAGAATCTATCGAAGCGAACTTGAAGTTTGCGCGGGAATACGTCGACTGGCCCTATATCCAACACCCTACACCCTATCCTGGAACACCGATGACAAAGGATCTGCGCAAGAACGGCTTGATCGTGAGTGAGAATTTGCAAGAGTACGATGGGACAACCGCGGTGGTGAGAAGTGCGCATCTGCCAGCCGAGGAGATTGAGTTCCTAAGGTGGCGGTCCGAGCGTTGGATGAAGCTTCGTCATATGCCAGTGGCCCTCCTACACGATCCGATGTTCGTGCTCCGTCATGCCCCGAAGATGATTGCACACACCTTTCGTGGATGTACAATCAGATCACTGCTGAGGCTGGGGGGCGAAAGGGAGGCATTCAAGCGTTATCGCGCTGTCCGCAAAGCTGAACGCGACTATCTGGACGGGAGGGATACCCCCCATCTAATTTCATCTAATGAGATGAGCCGAAACACTAAAGATGAGAGAAAATGAGACAAAAAACTCAACGGGGATTAAGGTGTTGTTTTCAAAGATGATAGAAACTCAGATGACCATCATCCTGCCTTCGGCTTCAACTTCGATCCCAGCCACCTCGGCTACCAGGGCGTCGATTACGTGGAGTTCGTCTACCGGTTCGGCGATCGGATCTGGAACGTCCACGTCAAGGATGTGGGTTGGAGGAAGTCGCCCGGTGTCTCGGGCACCTTCGGCGGCCACCTCGACTTCGGTGATCGGAGAAGGCACTGGGACTTCCGCTCGCCCGGCCGCGGCGACATCGACTTCGAGGCCATCATCCGGGCCTTGAACGACGTGGGCTACCAGGGGCCGCTTTCCGTCGAGTGGGAGGACAATGGGATGGATCGTCTTCATGGGGCGAGGGAAGCTTGCGCGTTCGTGAAGAAACTGGATTTCGACGTCCCGGCGGGCGAGTCCTTCGACGACGCTTTTGCAAGCTAAAAATAGGCCCGGAGGGAGGAAGGATCGAAAATGAAGACTTACTTTCCCGAAGTTTCCGATCCCATCAAATACGAGGGGCCGGAGTCGAAGAACCCCCTCGCCTTCAAGTATTTCGATCGCAACCGGAAGGTCGGCGAAAAGACCATGGGCGAGCACTTGAAGTTCGCCGTCTGCTACTGGCACACCCTCCGCGGCACGGGGTCCGATCCCTTTGGCGGAGCGAGCTTCGTACGACCCTGGGGACGGGAGGCCGATCCCCTCGCCGCGGCCGAGTCGACCATGGAAGCCGCCTTCGAGCTCTTCCGGAAGCTCGAGGTCGAGTACTACTGCTTTCACGACCGTGACGTGGCTCCTGAGGGTGAGACCCCCGCCGAGACGCAAAAGAACCTGGAACACATGGTCAAGAAGGCGGGCCGGATGCAGCAGGAGGCGGGTGTGAAGCTCCTCTGGGGAACGGCCAACCTCTTCAGCCATCCCCGCTACACCCACGGGGCCGCCACCAACCCCGATCCGCTGGTCTTCGCGCATGCGGCGACCCAGGTTCGCCGTGCCATGGACGCGACCGTGGAGCTCGGAGGCACGGCTTACGTCTTCTGGGGCGGAAGGGAAGGCTATTCGACCCTTCTGAACACGAACATGAAGCAGGAACGGGAGCAAATGGCCGCCTTCCTGCACATGGCGGCGGATTATGCTGAGCATGCCGGGTTCGAGGGCACGCTTCTCATCGAGCCCAAGCCCCGGGAGCCGTCGACCCACCAGTACGATTTCGATGCGGCCACGACCCTGGGGTTTCTGAGAGAGTTCGATCTCATCGAGCGCTTCATGCTGAACATCGAGTGCAACCACGCCACCCTGGCCAGCCATACCTGGGAGCACGACCTGATGACGGCTTCCAATGGCGGGAGGCTCGGGAGCCTCGATATCAACCGCGGCGATCCGAACCTGGGGTGGGATACGGATCAGTTTCCCACCGATCTCGCGAGCGCCACGATGGCCATGATGGTGATCCTCGAGCAGGGGGGTCTCCGGGACGGTGGCCTCAACTTCGACGCCAAGGTCCGGCGGGGATCCTTCGACACCCTGGACCTCTTTCACGCCCATCTCGGGGGGATGGATACCTTTGCCCGGGCGCTCCTCATCGCCGATAAGATGATGCGGGACGGGGTGCTGGCGAAGCCCCTCGACGAGCGCTATGCCGGGTACCGGAAGACCGAGATGGGGCGGAAGATCCTGGCCCACGAGACCGCCTTTCCAGAGCTCGAGGACTGGGCGGTTTCCGAAGGTGAGCCCCGGATGGTGAGCGGGCGGCAGGAAGCGCTGGAGAACCTGGTGAACGACTACGTCTACGGCTCGAGGGTCGAGTGAGGGAGCCTGATAGTTTTTTTCCCGGCGAATTTTGGGAGCCGGGCGCATATCTTCTGAAGGGCGGTGAGAAGATGGGGACCAACGCCTTCTTCCTCTCCGCGAAGCCCCCAGTTTTCTCGGTGGCCCCTGTCTGGCGGGTCGATGCCCGACATGCTATCCTGTCGAGCCCACGACAAGGAGGAGAGCATGACGCAAGCACCGGTCGAAGAGCCCGAGCCCCAAGAGCTTCTTCTCAAGATGCTCACCGGCAAATGGGTCTCGCAAGCCATCTCCGTGGCGGCCAGCCTGGGCGTGGCCGACTGCCTGGCGGAGGGTCCAGTTGCGGCGGAAAAGATCGCCGAGC